>NZ_JBFAZH010001726.1:0-1192 GCF_040681735.1 Actinoplanes sp. NPDC051633
GGGAGTGATCATTTTGAAAAAGCATAAACAAATATTAGAACAATATATTTTTGTTAATAAGAGTGTACTTGGGTCGCCTCGACGTGGCGCTCGGCGGTGTCGCCCTGATCGCCCGGCGGACCCCGACGCCGGAGACCCTCCTGGACTACGCACAGCTGCTGCGTGTCGCCGGGCGGGCCGCCGACGCGGACCGGCAGCTCGAGCTGGCCGACGCCGCGCACCGGATCTTCCGGGCCAACGGCGGGCGCGACGATCTGGCCGGGGCTCAGATCGCACTGGCGAAAGGTGATCCGGCCACCGCCGTGCGGCTGGCCGAGGCGGAGTTCGGGCGCCGGCCGTTCGCCGAGGTGGCGGACACGCTCGGGCGGGCGTTGCACGCCGCCGGGCGCGATCGCGAGGCACTCGGGTACGCGCGCCGCGCCGCCTCGGGTTCGCCCGACGCGGCGTACGCGTACCACCTCGCCACCGTCGCCCTGGCCCTCGGCGACCGTCCGACCGCCCTGAAGCAGCTGCGTCGGGTGCGCGACTCGAATCGGTACTTCTCGCCCGCGGACGGTCCCACGGCCGCCCGCGCCCTCGCCGCGCTGGAGGCATCGTCATGAAACGCGCCCTGGTCGTCGCCGTCACCGTCCCGGCCGCCGTGATCCTCGGCGTGCTGATCGCGGCACCGCCCGCCTCGGCACACCCCCTCGGCAACTTCTCGGTCAACCGGTACGCCGCCCTGACGCTGGGCCCTTCACTCGCCGAGGCCCTCGTCGTGGCGGACATCGCCGAGTTGCCGACGCTGCAGGATCCCGCGCCGACCTGCGCGGAGGCGGCCGAGGCCTTCATCGTGGCCGTCGACGGGACGCCGCTGAGCTGGAGCATCGCGTCCTCGTCGGCGGTCCGCGCACCCGGGGCGGGCGGACTCGCCACCACCCGCCTCGAGTGCCGCCTCACCGCGCCGGTGTCCCTCCGCTCCCCATCGGAGGTCGAGGTCACCAACGCCTTCCGGGACGACCGGATCGGCTGGCGGGAGCTCGTCGCGGCCGGCGGGCCCTGGGTGCGGCTGTCCGGGTCGCCGCTGCCGGCCGCGGGCATCAGCGACGAGCTGCGGCGCTACCCGGACGACTTGCTGTCATCGCCGCCGGACGTGCGGTCGGCGTCGTTCATGGCGGCGCCGGGTCCAGGCGGGGTTGCCGCGGGCGGGGCC
>NZ_JBFAZH010001727.1:0-1192 GCF_040681735.1 Actinoplanes sp. NPDC051633
GGGGCGAGGAGAGCGAGGCCGCCGCGCGAGAGGCGCTGACCGTCATGGCCGGCCGGCCGCCGTCGGAGGAGAAGGCCTGGGCCCAGGCGCTGTACGCCGCCACGATCAGCGAGACGCATCCGCGGGCGGAGGCCCTGATCGCGGCCCGGGAGGGTCTGCGCCAGGCGGAGGCGGCCGGCTGCCTGCGGGCCGTCGCGTACAGCCTGAACACCATCGGGATGCTGGAGATCGGTGCGGGGCGGGACGGCTTCACGGCCGTGGTGCGTTCCGTCGAGCTCGCCCTCGAGCATGGGATGGGCGACGAGGCCGGCCGCGGCTACGCCAACCTCTGTCAGGCGGCGGTCGACCGGTGCCGGTTCGCCGACCATGAGCGGTACTTCGCCGACGGCCTCGTGTTCTCCCGTGAGCACGACGCGGCGACCTACGCCGTCTGCCTGCGCGGCACACACGCGGCCGCACTGCTGCGCAGAGGGCAGCTCGCCGCGGCCACCGCCCTGATCGAGGAAACGCTGCGCGAGACCATCTCCGAGGTCAATCGGCTGCACCTGCTGATCCCGCTCGCTACCGCACGCCTGCGGCAGGGCGACCCGCGCGCGGACGAAGCGCTGGAGCAGGCCTGGCGGCTCGCGGCGAGCATCGGCGAGCCCAGCTGGCCGCTGCGGGTGGCCACGGTCGCGGCCGAGGCGGCATGGCTGGCCGGACGGCCGGGCGGCCTCGACGAGCGCGTCGTCGCCGTCGCGGGTGCGAGGCCGGACGACGACGACATCTGGCTGCGCGCGGAGCTCCTCGTCTGGCTGGACCGGCTGGAGGTTCCGGGTCACCGCCCCGCGGAGCTGCCGGCGCCCCACGCGCTGGAGCTGGCCGGCGACCACGAGGCCGCGGCCCGGTGGTGGCACGACGCCGGGTGCCCGTCCGACGAGGCGGTCGCGCTGACCCGGTCCGCCCGGCCGGAACACCTGGCCACCGCTCTCGACCTGGTCACCTCGATCGGCGCCGACCGCACCGCGGCGCGGATCCGGCAGATGATGCGGCGGGCCGGTGAGCGCGTCGTCCCCCGTGGACCCCGGCCGGCCACCCGCGCCGACCCGCACGGGCTCACCCCACGTGAGGCGCAGGTGCTCGCGCTGCTGCGCGACGGCCTGCCCGACGCTGAGATCGCCCGCCGGCTGTTCATCTCCGAACGCACCGTGCA
>NZ_JBFAZH010001728.1:0-1189 GCF_040681735.1 Actinoplanes sp. NPDC051633
GGCCGGCAGCCGCCGAAGAGGGGATTACCGGGTGTTGTTCTTGGTGAACGGGAGGATCGTGGCGATGTTGTTCGAGTCGACGATCGACGGGCCGGTGAGCACGGCCTTGCCGCCGCCGATGTCGTTGCCGTTCTTCAGGTTCAGGTACAGCGACGTCACCGCCATGTAACCCTGGACGTACGGCTGCTGGTCGATCGAGAACTCGATCTTCTTGTCCGAGATGTTCTGCGCGACCTCTTGGTTGAGGTCGAAGGTGACCACCTTGGCCGAGCTGCCGGCCGCGTCGATGGCCTTCAGCGCGTCGACGGCGATGGGCGCGCCGAGCGTGACCACGTAGTCGATCGACTTGTCGGCCGACAGCTTTGCCTGCAGCGTCGACACGACAGCCGAGTCGTCGGCGCCGTTGACCTGGATGTTCTCGGTGGCCGAGGCCTTGCCCTTCACGCCGGCACAGCGCGCCTCGAGGGCCACCGAGCCCTGCGCCTGGATGACGCAGAGCGGCTTCTTGCCGCCGCCCTGGGTGATCTTCTCACCGGCGGTGTTGCCGGCGAGAGTCTCGTCCGAGCCGAAGTACATCAGGGCGCCGAGCTGCTGGTACTGGTCGATGCCGGAGTTGAAGCCGACCACCGGGATCTTGGCGTCGGTCGCCCCCTTCACGGCGCCGGCCAGCGCGTCCGGCGTGACCAGGGTGGTGGCGATGCCGTTCACCTTGGAGTCGACCGCGCTCTGGATCAGCTGGGCCTGCTTGGTGGCGTCCGGGTCGTTGGAGTATTTCAGCGTGACGCCGGTGTCCTTCGCCGCCTGCTGGGCGCCGTTCTTCACCTTGTCCCAGAACGTGTCACCCGGGGTCTCGTGGGTGATGAAGGCGATCGTGTATCCCGAGCTGCCGGGGGCGTTGCCACCGCCGGTGTCGGCGTCGTCGGTCTTCTCCCGGCCACCGCCGCTGCAGGCGGTGACCCCGAGGGTCACCACCGCCGCAACGGCGAGGAGGCGAGCTCCGCGCGTACGGTTGATGTTCATCAGGTTTCCCTTCGAAGGGGGACGGTGTCTCATCGTGACCGCGCGGCCGTGGAGTGCAGGCCGGCGGAGTTCAGGTACTGCCGGGTACGCGTGGCGATCGACAGCGGGAGGTCGAAGTCGACCGGGTACATGTCCTGCTCGACGACGACGAACAGCTCGGCGTCGAGCT
>NZ_JBFAZH010001729.1:0-1189 GCF_040681735.1 Actinoplanes sp. NPDC051633
CCCAGGCTGCTCGCCCGCGCCGGGCTGACCCTGCAGGACTTCGACTTCTACGAGATCCACGAGGCGTTCGCGGCGCAGGTGCTCGCCACGCTGGCCGCCTGGGAGTCGCCGGAGTTCTGCAAGGACCGCCTCGGCCTCGACGCGCCCCTCGGCGCGATCGACCGGGACAAGCTGAACGTCACCGGCTCGTCCCTCGCGGCCGGGCACCCCTTCGCGGCGACCGGCGGCCGCATCGTGGCCACGCTGGCGAAACTGCTCGCCGAGCGCGGCAGCGGCCGCGGGCTGATCTCGATCTGCGCCGCCGGCGGCCAGGGAGTGGTGGCGATCCTGAGCCGGTGATCAGTGGACGACGGTGACCGGGCACTTCGCGTACGCGGCGACGTGCTGGCTGACCGAGCCGAGCACCAGCCCGGCGAAGCCGCCGTGGCCGCGCTCGCCGACCACCAGCAGGTCGGCGCCGGCCGACTCCTCGATCAGGACCTTGGCCGGCCGCCCCTGCTTGACCTGCGGCTGCACGAGGACCGGTGGATCCTCGCCGAGCTCCTCCTTGATCACCTGGAGAAGGTCCTCGGCGGTCCGCTGGCTCGGATCGGGCACGTAGTGCTCCGAGACGCTGACGCTGCCCGCCGGTGGCAGCAGGGTGTGCTCCCAGACATTGATCACGGTCAGATTCGCCCCGTGATCGGCCGCCTCCGCCGCCGCCCAGGCCAACGCCTTGCGGCTGCTGGGTGATCCATCGACGCCCACAACGATCGTCTGCCAGCTTCCCATGGTCGCCTCCCATCCACGGCCGACGTTATTACAAGCAGCCAGACATGTACACGTCTGGTTGCGGGCGGGTTATAACCGGTTTAGCGTCGCCTCTAGATGTGATGTAGATCTCGGGCGCTGGAGGTCACCATGGCCACGACGACAGTGGAGTCGGTATCGCCGGAGTCAGGTCAGGCCGAACGCCGGCCGCTGATGAGCGGTCCCGCCCTGCTGATGATGAACCTCGGGTTCTTCGGGGTTCAGTTCAGCTTCGGGCTCACCCAGTCCGCGGTGAACCCCCTCTTCCTCCTGATCGGAGCCGATCCGGACCAGCTGCCCATCCTGAACCTGGCCGGGCCGGTCACGGGCCTGATCATCCAGCCGCTTATCGGGGCGATCAGCGACCGGACCTGGCATCCGAAGTGGGGTCGCCGACGGC
>NZ_JBFAZH010001730.1:0-1188 GCF_040681735.1 Actinoplanes sp. NPDC051633
CCTCGCGGTTCACCGCGACCGGGGTCTCTACCTTGACGTCGCCCGGGCCGGTGGCGACCAGCCGCCCGGTCAGGAAGCCGTCCGGCCGGTCGCCGCGGGTGTCCGCGGTGACGGTGGTCGTCGCGGTGCCACCGGCCGGGACGGTCAGGCTGCTCGCGGCGACCGTGAACGCGCCCGCGCCGCCGGTCAAAGCCAGCGACAGGGTGATCGCCGCGGCGCCGCCGTTGCGGTACGTGACGGTCTTGGTCACCGGGACGTCGTCGTCGTGCGGCCACGGCTGCCGGCCGAAGCTGACGCTGCCCTCGTCCACCGACACCGCCTGGCGGATCACCCGGGCCACGTCCACACGGCCCGCGCCCTGCCCGAACGGATCCACCCCCTCGGTCGGCTTCGCAGCGCCCATCAGCAGGGTCTTACGCTGCCGGGCCGACCAGCCCGGGTGCTGCTGCGCCACGATCGCGGCCGCGCCGGCCACATGCGGGGTGGCCATCGACGTGCCGGACAGGCTGGTGTACCCCTCCTCGACCGGGGTGCCGATGAAGCCGTTCGCGGCGCGGGCCGCGACGATGTCGACACCCGGCGCGGTAATGTCCGGCTTGATCGCGTCGTCGCCGACCCGCGGGCCGCGGCTGGAGAAATCAGCGAGCTGATCCTCGTCATCGACCGCGCCCACCGCCAGCGCCGAATCGGCGCTGCCCGGCGAGCCGACCGTCGCGGTCCCGCCGGCGTTACCGGCCGCGATCACGAACAGCGTGTCGTGCGCGGCGGTGAGGTCCTCGACCGCCTGCTCCACCGGGTCGAGGCCGGGCGCGTCGCCGCCGCCCAGACTCAGGTTGACCACCGGCGCGATCGGCGCCGCCCACTGCATGCCGGCCAGGATCGCCGACTCGTCGCAGAAATCGGTCTCGCACACCTTGCCGATCGCCAGCTTCGCGCCCGGCGCCACCCCCCGGTACCTGCCGCCGGACTTCGCACCGGAGCCGGCGATGATCGAGGCGACGTGCGTGCCATGGCCAACGGTGTCATCGGCGGAGCCGGCCGTGGTGAAGTTCTGCACCGCGGCCAGCTTGCCCGCGAAGTCGGGATGGGTCGCGTCAATGCCGGAGTCCAGCAACGCGACCGTCACACCGGTGCCGTCCAGGCCCTGCTGCCAGGCCGCCGGCGCGCCGATCTGCGGCACGCTCACAT
>NZ_JBFAZH010001731.1:0-1187 GCF_040681735.1 Actinoplanes sp. NPDC051633
CAGATTGCTAAATATTGTAATCAACATCAATATGACGCACCTAACTATCCAGCATTAGAACGCCCCCGCGCTGCCCGCCGATGCGACCATCCGGCAGGCGATGGACCACGAGCCGACCTGGGTGGCGCTCGCCGACGCGGCGCGGGAAGCCGGCGCCGCCGACGACGACGCCAAGCTGGCCGACCGGCTCGCGGCCTTCCTGGACGCCCCGATCACTCAACTGCCGGACGCGGCCACCGCGGGCGGCTTCGTCCCCGGCGGCGACGTTCTGCGTACCCGTTTGAACGCTCTGCTCAAAACCCCCCAGGAGTGATGACCATGCGAAAATTGGTGACAGCCGTGTTCGCGGCGGGCCTGCTCGCCCTCAGCGGGTGCAGCGCCGGCAGCCTCGGCTCCAGCGACGACTCGGGCGGCGGCGACGGCAAGGTGACGCTGTCCTTCCTGGTCGACAACGGCGAGGGCAGCACGAAGCTCGCCGAGGGCCTGGTGAAGGACTACACCGCGAAGAACCCCAACGTCACGATCAACATCGAGAGCCGCCCGGCGGGCGGTGAGGGCGACAACCTGATCAAGACCCGGTTGCAGACCAAGAACATGACCGACATGTTCATGTACAACTCGGGCTCGCTGTTCCAGCAGATCAACCCGAAGCAGAACCTGGTGTCGCTGAGCGACCAGCCGTGGGTGGGTCAGCTCGACGACACGTTCAAGAGCACCGTCACGGTGGACGGCCAGGTCTACGGCGTGCCGTTCGGCACCTTCACCGCCGGCGCCGTGCTTTACAGCAAGCCGATCTACGAGGAGCTGGGCCTGACGGTTCCCAAGACGTGGGCCGAGTTCCAGGCGAACAATGAGAAGATCAAGGCGGCCGGCAAGACGGCCGTCATCGGGACGTACGCGGACACCTGGACGTCCCAGCTGTTCGTGCTGGGCGACTTCCACAACGTCACGGCGGCCGAGCCCGACTTCGCCGAGAAGTACACGAAGAACCAGGCCAAGTACGCCACCGACCCGGCCGCGATCAAGGGCTTCCAGCACACGCAGGAAGTCCACGACAAGGGCTACATGAACAAGGACTTCGCCTCCGCCAAATGGCAAAAAAGCATAAAAAAACGCTAGCTTTGATAAGCTAACGTTACAAATTTTTTAAGAAATAATTTTGTTTTTCAAAATTCCAAATGGCCGTA
>NZ_JBFAZH010001732.1:0-1186 GCF_040681735.1 Actinoplanes sp. NPDC051633
AACCGGGCCCGGCAGATCGGTGGCTCCCGTGTAGTCGCGGCCCAGCACGACCGTGGCGGCCAGGACGAGCAGCAGGACGGCCGACGTGACCGGCACGGCGTGCGGGACCACGACCTGGAACAAGGACAGCGTGGCCGCTAGGCCGGTCACCGCGAGGGCCACCCGGCGGAGCACGTCGCACAGCCGACCGAACCGATCGGTCAGCTCGGCCAGCTCGCTGACGAGCCCGGCACGGTCCGGCGCGGTGCCGCCAGCCAGCCCGGCGCGGACGACGTCGGCGCCGATAGCCCAGCCGGCCAGGACCGCCGGGTCCTCACCTCGGCCGAGCCGGGCCAGGACGCCATCGATGCGGTCGCGCATCCGTTCGACCGCCTGCAGGTCCACGACCCGCAGTAGCAGGTTGACGCCGCCCCGGATGGCGCGCAGGGCCCAGCGGGCCAGTCGGCCTGGAAGGTCGAGCAGCAGCTCCGAACCGAGCTGCTTGATCGCCTCCGGGACCCGGTCGGTGAGCGGCTTGATCACCTCGGTGACCAGGGCCGTGGTGACGCCGGCCGCGCCCTCGACCATCTCGTCGAGCGCCGTGTGTGCGGCCTCAAGCACGTTCAGCGGGACGCCGTCGCGGGCAATGTCGAAGCTGTGCACCAGCGCCGGCGCGGCGGCCGACACCTCGATGGCGTCGGCGGTACGGTCCATGCTCGCCACGGCGGATCTCAGGCCGGCGGCGTCGCCTGAGGCGATGGCCGACTCGGCGGTCAGCAGCGCGTTACCGATCTGGAGTTGGGAGAGAGCTCCGACGAGGCGCTCCTCGTCGGACGGTGCGGCACCCGAAGCGGCGTCGAAGCCGCGGGTTGAGTCCTCGACGGCGGTGCGGGCCTGTATCTCCAGGCGGTCCACAGCGCGATCGAGGTCGGTGTCCCCGCGCTCGATGGCACGCGCCAGCGCGCTCGTGGCGGAGCCGATCGAACGGGTGCGTTCGATCCAGTAGTCAAGTGTGGCTGTGTTCACGGTTCACCCCGGGTCGAGCCTGGATCCGCTCCGTTGCGGCGTCAAGGGCGTCGCTCAATCCCGACAGGAGCCCTACTCGAAGCGGACCGAGTTTCCGGACGCCGGCCTGCTCGGCGCGGTGTACCTAGCCTTGCTAGTTACTTCGACCTGAAGTAGATCGATGACGGTCAGCGTGTCTGGA
>NZ_JBFAZH010001733.1:0-1186 GCF_040681735.1 Actinoplanes sp. NPDC051633
CCTGTTCGACGCGGCCGCTGTCCCCACCGACCAGCTTCATCCGGGCGCCGGGCAGGGCGACGTTGAAGACCCGGGTATTCGCCGTGTTGACCAGGTGGAGCCGGACGACTTCGCCGCGGTCCGCGGTGAGCGACAGGTCCGGGCGGCCGTTGACGAGCAGCACGTTGCCGAAGCGGCCCATCGCGACGTGATCGGGACCCGCTGTGTCGAACGGTGCGATGCGGCCGTCCTCGATCAGCACGTCGTCCAGCGTGAGGACGAGCTGCCGGTGCACCGGCGGCCAGTACGCCGGATCGGCAGGCTCGACGACTATCGTCCCGTACAGGCCCATCTCCTGGCCGTGGTCCTGCCGGATGTGCGGGTGGTACCAGTAGATGCCGGGGTCCGGGAAGGTCAGCCGGACACGGTGCCGGCCGCCCACGGCGATCGGCGCCTGGGTCTCGTGTGTCCCGTCGTACCGGTTGTCCAGCCGCAACCCGTGCCAGTGCACCGTGGTCGCCCCGTCGCCGTGGTTCTCGATGTCGACGGTGATGGCGGTCCCCTGCCGCACCATGAGCGTCGGGCCGGGGACGGACCCGTTGTAGGCGAGCATCCGGACCGTGTCGTCGCCGAGCCGGTTGGTCACCGCGGTGACGGTCAGCTCGAACGTGTCGCCGTCGGACAGGGCGACGGTCGGACACTCGGTCGCCGGCGGTCCGGCGGGATCGGTCGGAAACTGGTGCCCGGCGGGGTTCATGAGACCTCCCGTGAGGTGCGGGCGCGGCCGGGAGCGAGGCAACCGGCCACGATGGCGGCGATCGCCGCGGCGGTGGCGGCGAGGACGAATCCGTTGGTGAATCCGGTCAGCGTGTCGCCGATCAGGCTGACCGCCGCGACACTCGAGACGACGGCGGCGCCGATGGATGCGCCGAACTCGTGGAACGTGCTGACGATGCCGGAGGCGACTCCCGCCTCGTGCGGCGCGACCTGCCCGAGTGCCGTCGCCGACGCGACGACGAACAGGACGCCGGTGCCCGCGGCGGCGACCGCGACGCCGGTGACCACAGTCCACGGCTGCAGCACCAGCGCCGGTGCGATCATGCCGCCGGCGGCGATCACCAGACCGGACACGGCCAGCCGGCGGGCTCCGGCAGTGGCCAGGGAGCGTCCGGCGAGGTTGGCGCCGATCATGGTGGCCACGGCGACC
>NZ_JBFAZH010001734.1:0-1184 GCF_040681735.1 Actinoplanes sp. NPDC051633
TCCTCCGCGAGCGGATCGCCGACCGGCCGCGGGCCGAGGTGTTCGACGCGCTGCTGGACACGCTGGACGGGCCGCCGCAGCGGGCCCGGCCGGTGGTGGTGATCGAGGACCTGCATTGGGCCGACGAGGCCACCCTCGACATGGTCGCGTTCCTCGGCCGGCGGCTCGATCGCTGCCGCGCGCTGCTGGTGCTGACCTACCGCGACGACGAGATCGGCCCCGACCATCAGCTGCGGGCCGTGCTGGCCGGGCTGCCCCGCTCAGCACTGCGCCGGTTGTCGCCGGAGCCGCTGTCGGCCGAGGCGGTCGCCGAGCTCGCCCGCCGGGCAGGCCGGGCAGCGACCACGGTGCACGCGCTGACCGGCGGGAATCCGCTGCTGGTCAGCGAGGTGCTCGCGTCCACCGCCGAGGACGTGCCGGCGAACGTCCGCGACCTCGTGCTCTCCCGGCTCGCCACGCTGTCGCCGCCGGCCCGCGAGGTTGCCGGGCTGGTCGCGGTCCTGCCCACGCGGGCGGAGGTGGCGTTGCTCGGGGACCGGGCCGCGGCGGTCGACGAGTGTCTCGAGCGGGGCGTGCTGACCGTCTCCGCGGACGGGGTGGCCTATCGGCACGAGCTGCTGCGGCGGGCGGTCGAGGGGTCGCTGTCGCCGGTGCGGCGGGCCGCGCTGCACGCCGAGGTCCTCGCCAAGCTGGAGGCCCGGCCGGGCGTGGACCCGGCGCGGCTCGTGCACCACGCCCACCACGCCGGGGACGCCGCCGCGGTGCTGCGGTGGGCGCCGGCGGCCGCCGTCCGGGCGTCCGCGCTGGGCGCATACCGGCAGGCCGCCGCCCACTACGCCGCCGCGCTGGCGCTGTCCGGCGGGGAGGGGCGGGCCGGCGGGGAGGGGCGGGCCGGCGGGGAGGGGCGGGCCGGCGGGGAGGGGCGGGCCGAGCTGCTGGAGAACTACGCCCAGGCCGCGTACCTCGGCGGGCTGACGCCCGAGGCGCTGGACGCCTACCGGGAGGCGCTGGCGTTGCGGGAGGCCGGCGGGGATGCCGCCGCGATCGGCGACGACCTGCGCTGGGTGTCGCGGCTGAGCTGGTGGAACGGGCGCCCGGACGAGGCCCGGCCGGTCGCCTTCCGAGCCATCGAGGTGCTCGAGCGGCTTCCACCCGGCGTACGGCTCGCCGCCGCGTATGCCCAT
>NZ_JBFAZH010001735.1:0-1180 GCF_040681735.1 Actinoplanes sp. NPDC051633
GGTCGGTGAGGGTGCGGGAGGCGACGTACCTCGGCTTGGTGTTGATCGGCTCGGCCACCACCTGCTCGTCGGGGCCGGCGTGCGGCCAGTGGGCGGCGAACGCCTCGTAGGTGCGGCGGCCGTAGAGGAAGGCCGTGGCCGCGTGCAAGCCGTCGAGGACCCATTGCTGGGACACCGGTTCGAAGTAGCGCATGTGCCAGCCGCCGTGCGGGAAGTCTCCGCTCGGGTCCTCGCCGGGGCCGCTGGGGGACTGTATGACGCCGTCCAGGCTCATCCATTCGTCCGCGACGACCTTCACAGCGACACCTCCGCGAGGTTGTCCAGGGCGATGCTCCACCCGTTCTGCACCTGCGCTGCCACGTGCGGCAGGGTCGCGGCGAGGGAGTCGAGGCGTTCGTGGTGCAGGGTGAGCAGGGTGGCGTCGTCGGGTGCCGGCTCGAACGTGATGGTGAGCAGGGAGTCCTCGACGCCGCCCTTGTCGCGGTCGGGGCCGACGAAGGCCCATTGCAGGACCAGTTTCGACGGTTCGTCGAGCTCGACGAAGGTGGCTTCGAACCCGCTGTTGTCGGCGTCGTGGATGGTGAACCGGCCGCCGGGTCGCGGGTCGATGTCGGCCTTGGTCAGCGGCACCCGGTTGGGGCGCATCCATTGTGCGAGCAGGTCGGTGTCGAGCCAGGCGCGGTAGACCCGCGCGGGCGGGGCGGGGTAGGTGCGGGTGAGGTGTACGGCGGTCATGATTCCTCCCGGAACAGGGTGTCGAGGTTGTCGAGGCGTTCGGTCCAGAACCGTTCCGCGAACCGCAGCCAGCCGGCCGCGTCGGCCAGTGGCTGCGCTTGGAGGGCGCAGACGTGGCGCCGGCCGGTGACGGTGCGGCTCACCAGGCCGGCGGTTTCGAGCACCTTGACGTGTTTGGACGCGGCCGCGAACCACATCACGAGCGGTGCGGCGTGCTCGCCGACGGTGAGGTCGCCGTCGGCGAGTCGTTGCAGCATGTCCCGGCGGGCCTCGTGTGCGAGGGCGTGGAACACCGCGTCCATAGTTTGTTCAACCACGTGGTTGAACGTAGTCCGGGATCCGCGAAAGGTCAACCAGCTGGTTGAACAATGAGAAGGGCGACGCCGGGCATGGGCAGGTCCAGCTCGACCGTCACCGTGCCGTCCGCCTCGGCGGTCAGCTCGCG
>NZ_JBFAZH010001736.1:0-1180 GCF_040681735.1 Actinoplanes sp. NPDC051633
GTATATCCCAAAGTCTTATTTGAGGTTCGATACTCATAAATGACGATAGTTTTTGCGCGTTGTCACGACTGAGTGGACGACATGCTCCGGGCCGCGCACTGGACCGCCGCGCGGTCCGGCATCGCCGGGACGCTCTTCGACCCGCGATCGGCGCGGCCCCGGCCGGCCTGGGAATTGGTGGAGGACCTCGTCGCCGTCGTCGACGGTGCGCTGCGGCGCCACGGCGACCGGGACGAGGTGCACGCCGGGCTCGGCCGGATCCGCCGGGAGGGCACCGGCGCGGACCGGCAACGCCGGGCGTTCCGCGACGCGGGTCTGCCCGGCGTCCTCGAGCATCTGGCGGACCTGACCGCCGGTCATCACAGAAGGCGAAATTCCCACTACACTCCGGCCGATGACGACCATCGGCGTTCTGCGGGAGACCGTCCCGGGTGATCGACGGGTGGCGCTGGTGCCCGCGGACGTCGGGCGCCTGCGCCAGGCCGGCCTGGACGTCCTCGTGGAGTCGGAGGCGGGTGCCGGCGCATGGCACGATGACGCGGCCTACACCGCGGCGGGCGCGGAGATCGCGGACCGGGGCCGGGTGTACGCCAAGAGCGACGTCCTGCTCTGTGTCAGCACACCGGCCGACCTCGACGAGCTCCGCGCCGGGCAGACCCTCATCGGGCTGCTGACCGACCGCCCGCCGGTCCCCGCCGGTGTCACAGCGGTCAGCTTCCACCTGATCCCGCGCACCCTCAGCCGCGCTCAGGCGATGGACGCGCTCACCTCCCAGGCCAACGTCGCCGGCTACAAGGCTGCGCTGGTGGCGGCCGACGCGTACGCCGGATTCCTGCCGATGCTGGTCACCGCGGCCGGCACCACGCGACCGGCGCGGGTCCTGGTGCTCGGTGCCGGGATCGCGGGCCTGCAGGCTCTGGCCACCGCCCGGCGGCTCGGCGCGATCGTCACCGGATACGACGTCCGGGAGGCGGCCCGCGGGGACATCGCCTCCACCGGCGCGGCGGTGCTGACCCTGGAAACGCCGGCCGCCACCGGCGACGGCGGCTACGCGCGCCGGCTCAGCGCGGACGAGACCGCCCTGCAGCAGCAGGCCCTGAACGCAGCGATCGCCGGTTTCGACAACGTCATCACGACGGCACAGGGACCGGGCGGGGGGGCGGCCCGCCAGGGCCCCGCC
>NZ_JBFAZH010001737.1:0-1178 GCF_040681735.1 Actinoplanes sp. NPDC051633
CCGGTGGCGGCACAGATGCGGGTCCGCCGCCGCGAGGAGCGGGTCGCCGGCGGCATGGCCGAGCTGCGCCGCTGGCTCGACGATCAGGTGCAGCAAGGGCTGGCGGCGGCGGAGGGCGCCGGCTACCGGCCGTTCGAGACGATGGCCGCGCGGCTCGTGGACGCGCAGGCGCCGGCCGCCGCGGCCGCGGTGCGCCGGATGGGCGGCATCGTCGGCATCGGGCCGCAGTGGGCCGACCGGCTGCTCGGCGAGATGGGGCTGCTGCGGCTGCTGGTCGCCGGTCACGATCGGCTCGCCGAGCTGCCGCCCGGGCCGGCCGCGACCGTCCGCACCCGGATCGGCTTCCCGGTGAGCAGCGAGGACGTGCTGGCCGGGCCGCGGACCCGCGATCGCTGGCAGGTGCTCGGGCTGGTCGACTCCGACGACGGCACGCTGATGTCGCGCCGGATCTGGCTGCGCGGCGCGTCGACCGGGCGGTTCGCGCTGCTGCTGTCGTTCGCCGCCGCCGGGCAGAGCCTGCAGTCCGACGTCGTGCCCGGCACCGAGCTCGACGCCGACCTGACCTTCTATCCCGGCGCGTTCCCGCTGCGCGCGTGGTTCGCCGAGCGGCACGGCGTGACGGCGGTGACCGTGCCGTCCGCGCTGGGCGTGGCCGACGCGCTGGCCGGGTGGTCGGCGGCACTGGCCGCCGAGCCGTGGCGGCACGACGTGCCGGTGCTGCTCGGCGGGGTGCGACCGGCGGCCGAGGGTTGGCTGGTCGATCTCACCGGTGCGGCGTTGCCGCTCGCGCCCGGGCACCGCGACGCCTGGTGGCTGCTGGCCGCGGCCGGTGGACAGCCCGCGACCGTGGCCGCGGAGTGGTCGTCCTCCGGGTTGCGCCCACTGAGCGCCTGGGTCGACGGTCACTTCGTGGAGGCCGGCGAGGCGATGCCCGACGGCGGGCCGCGCCGCGGGCCCGAGCTGCCACCCGACCTCCTGGCCGCGGCCCTGGTCGGGTCCGCACGCCGCCCCTGGCAGGCGACCTCGGTGACGGTCGGCGGGCAGGTTCTGCACACCGGCGGCGCCTCGCTCCTGGAGACCGCCGCGGCGGCGGTGATCTATCACCGCGCCGGGGTTGCCGCCGAGCACGGGCACGAGCCCATCGCGGCCGCACCGGCCGAGACCAGTCCCCCGCTGCC
>NZ_JBFAZH010001738.1:0-1177 GCF_040681735.1 Actinoplanes sp. NPDC051633
AGCGGGCCAGGTCGGAGTTGTCGAACGAGACCACGGACAGGTCGGCCGGGACGCGCAACCCGGCACTTCCGAGGGCCTGGTAGACGCCCATCGCGGCGCGGTCGTTCATGGTGATCACGGCGGTCGGGCGGTCGCGGTCCAGCCAGCCGCCGTCGAGCAGGGCGGTCACCGCGCCGCGGGTCTCGTCCGGCCACCACCCGCACTTCAGGTGCCCGGCGAGGCGCAGGCCGTGCGCGCGCAGGGCGGCCTTGATGCCGGCCAGCCGCTTCCCGGCCGCGTACGCGTCGGCGGCGACCCGGCCGACCAGCCAGATGCCGTCGGTGTGCCCGGCCGCGAGCAGCGCGTCGGCGGCGGCCCGGCCGGCCCGGCGGTCGTCCGGGATCACCGATCCGACCGACGTCCGGGGGTCGACGTTGTTCATCAGCACCAGCCTGGGCACGCCGGCGGCCCGGCCATCGGCATCCCCGGCGGCGAGGCTGCGGAGCACCTCGGGCACCCGGTAGAGGACGGTGCCCAGCGTCGCGTACACGAAGCGCTCGACGCCCCGGGCGAGCAGCGCCTGCACGGCCGAGTCCTCGAGCTCGTCGTTGCCTTCGCTGTCGGCCATCAGCACCACGTGGCCGCGCTCGGCCGCCGCCGAGATGCACCCGCGGATCATCTCCCCGCCGAACGCCTCGGACGCGATCACATCGGACACCAGGCCGATCGCCGGCGCGCCGGTGGGCGGCGCGGCGTCAGGCGCCAGCCGGCGGCGGTAGTCGAGCATCCGGGCGGCCTGCAGCACCCGCTCCTCGGTGGCGGCCGAGATGCGCATGTCGTGCCGGCCGGACAGCACGAACGACGCGGTGGTGACCGATACACCTGCGTGATCGGCCACATCACGCAGGGTGACGCGCCGCTGTCGCTCCCGGACCACACACACCCCACATCTCCGCAGGTGATCGGCAGGTTTCGAGGTTGCGACCACCTTGACACATTCGCGTGACCAGGGACACACTCATGCTAAATATTTAGCGATTTTGATAACTCTCGATTTTGATGACTCTGGAGCTGCCGGATGCCGACCGCCGAGCCGACCACCATCGCGTTGACCGCCGCCGGCGTGACCGCGCTGATCGACGTGAGCGGCGGACGGCTGCCCGCGGTCGTGCATTGGGGACCGGAGCTGGCCGGGCTC
>NZ_JBFAZH010001739.1:0-1177 GCF_040681735.1 Actinoplanes sp. NPDC051633
CCCAGACTCGGGACGGGGACCGCTCGGTCAGTCGTGCTGGTCGTCGTTGTGGCGTCTCTTGACCAGCCACTCGTACACGCGCACGCAGAGGATCCCAGCACCAGCCGCAGCGAGGAAGAACAAGATCGGCAGGGCGAAGAGACCATCCCCGTCGAGGAACCAGTCGATCACTGGGGTGATGACGGCGAGCAGCGGACCGAGCAGCTCGATGAGCCGGTCCAGCCCTTTCGCACGGTGGCCCGACACGGTGCCCACACATACGCCCATTTGGTCGGCGATCTGCTCGCGGGTCAGCTCACCGGCGGTGGTGAGCTCGATCGCCTGGCGCTGCTTGTCGGTCAGCTGCTCGAGCGCCTCGTTCAGGTAGCGCTGCACCTCCTGCTCGATGAGCAGATCCTCCGGGCCGGGCTCCGGAGCGGCGAGATCCTCGCCGTCGCCGCCGATCACGCGAGCGCCAGCCCGCAGCTTGAGCTCGGTGACCTGCTCGCGCACGAAGTCGCTGAGCACGGCGCCCAGCGCGTATCGTCCGGGCCCCTTGTACTCCCCCTTCTTGGTGGAAAAATCGTCGTCCGCCCACCGCGTACGCACCTGGACCCACACGGTGTGGGTGGCGTCGTCCGCCTCGACCAACGCGCGGGGCACCCGGGCCTTGCGCAGCTTCGCGCGCGCCACCCGCCGCACCACCGGCTCCCAGTCCGACCAGAAAAGGTCGAAGTCGGCTTCGCTGCGTCCGTGCGGCACCGGCGGGAACACCAGCTTCTGCGGCGTCCCGCCGTCGTCGACCTCAGCCACGCTCGACCTCGTCGGTACGCTTCCCGGCCGGGGCGCTCACGGCCGGCGCGCCGGGCGTCCGGACACTCCAGGCCCCGCCCCGGCCCGATCCGGTGATCTCGGTGCCGGGAGCTAGATCGGCGACGGCGCGGACAAGGTCGGCGCGGGCGCGCAACCGGCGCGTCTCGGCGTACGCGACTGCCGCCCGGCCGGCGGCGGTCACGCCGGCGACCACAGCGGCAATGGTCAGGGGGTCCATCTTCAGCCTCTCGACGTTGGGCTCGCCGCGCCGTGCGGCGGGCTCAACGGTGATGGCCGGAAACCAAGATCGACGTTACCGTTCAAGGCTATCATCTAGTCTTTCTTGTTTCTGCTCAATACTTAACAAAGATTGCTTGAATCGCTC
>NZ_JBFAZH010001740.1:0-1176 GCF_040681735.1 Actinoplanes sp. NPDC051633
CGTGCCCAGGGCGATCAGCACCGTCAGCCGGGACACGCGGCCGTGCAGGGCCCGGTGCACCGCGCTCACCAGCAGCGGCAGCGGGCAGACCCGGGTCGCGTCCGGGACCAGCACGCACACGCTGCGGCCGTCCACGGCCAGCTCGCCGAGGGACTTCTCGACGAAGGCCGACACCTCGTCGTCGTGCAGGACCCGATCGGGCCCACCAACCGTGCTCATGAGGCGCCGCCTCTCGAGAAGTGGTAGCCCAAGGGTCCATCCGGGCCCGGAACACCCTCGTGGGCTACCACTTGATTCTCGCGCCCAGCACGCGTTGTGCCCACTCGAATGACATGCGGTGCGACTCGCGCTTGGACTCCACGCTCGGCTCGTCGACCTCGATCATGAAGTCGCCGTCGTAGTCGTCCGGGATCGCGGCCAGCACTGCGTCGAAGTCGACCACGCCGAGGCCGGGCTCGGCCCAGAGCCTCTTGGTCGCCGCCGCCTCCGGGTATCCGAGACCCGGCGACTCGAGGTGATCGGGGAAGCAGTCCTTGATGTGGATGCCGCCGAGGCGGTCGGCGTACCGCCGGATGAAGGCCGCCGGGTCGATCCCGGCCCAGCGCAGGTGCCCGGTGTCCGGACCGGCGCCGATCACGTCCGGCCCGAGGTCGTCGAGCAGCCGGGTGATCTCGTGCTCGGTCTCGAAGACCCCGCCGACGTGCGAGTGGTGCAGCGGCCGCAGGCCACCGGCGCGCAGCACCCGGCACACCTCGCCGCAGTTGTCGATCGCGCGGCTCAGCCGGCCCTCGTCGAAGCCGGCGCCGACCGCGGGCCTGACGATCCGCTCGGGCAGCGCCATCGACGACACCATCGTGCGGTCCAGGCCGAGCGAGACCTGCTCGTCGGCGAACCGGCGGGCCCGCTCGAGCTCCGCGGCCATGTCCACGGTCTCGTCGAAGGGCGAGTTGAAGAGGCTGAGCGACGGCGCGAGGCCGTAGGAGGCGATCCAGTCCCGGTACTCCGCCGCGGTCATCCCCTCCGGCACGTCGGCCTTGACCGCGGTGAACCCGATGTCCTGGAAGTCGCGGAACGCCTCCTCGAACACCTCGCGCGTCTTGCCGGCCTTCGACCAGTACGGGATGGGGTTGGCGGCGATGGCGCTCACAGCGACACCGGCTTGCCGGTGCGGGCGGA
>NZ_JBFAZH010001741.1:0-1176 GCF_040681735.1 Actinoplanes sp. NPDC051633
GTGGTCGGCGGACAGCCGCCGTCGGGCCGGGCGGGATCGAAGCAGTCGAAGCCAAGGTTCCAGTACGGCCCGATGGTCTTCCAGGTGGCGCCGCCGTCCTCGGTCTCGTACACCTCTTCCAGGCCGACGTAGATGTGGTCCGGCCGGGCGGGGTCGACCTCGATGAAGTTGTTGTACCAGGCCTGGATCCCGACCGGATAGTTCTGGTCGACGCCGATCGCCGATCCGGAGTTCTCCAGCTCGGTCGAGTCGGCGATCTTCGTCCACGGACCCAGCACCGCGCCGGCGACGAACACGCCCTGCAGGTTGCTGGCCACACCGACCGTCGACGGCTGTTCGAGCACCATCGTGAACCGGCGCCCATTGCCCGAGACGGCGAACTCGGCGTTGCCCACATCGGCGTTGTTCACATCACCGGTCAGCGGCTGCTTGGTGAAGCTGCCGGGCGCGCCACCGATCGTGGACAGGTAGAAGCCGTTGTACGCGGCACCCGAGCGCCAGGCCGCGTTGGCCAGCACCGTCGCACCCCGCTCCACCGGCGGGATGAGCACGTCGTTGACGATGTTGTCGTACGGCTTGGTGACGTCACCGTCCGACGCCGGATTCGGCATCAGCACCAGCTGCCACGGCTCGCGGTGCCGCTTCGGGTCGGTCGAGTGCCGCCACAAACCGCGGGTGGTGGCCGCGTACACCAGGCCACGGCCGTCAAACTTCAGCTGGTTGATACTGCGTGACTCCAACTCGTCGCCACCGACCCGGTCGGCGTCGGTGAAGCTGGCCGATCGCGCGTTGCGCAGCCGGTAGACGCCGGCGCCGGTGTAGGTCGTGCCGCCGGTGTTCGCCTCACCCGTCGCGTACCAGAGCGTGTCGGCACGCTCGTCGTAGACCAGATCACCGGTCGACAATGCCAGGATCCGCTCCGAGATCGGCCTCCACTGCGCGTACCGCGAGGTGAGGCTCTTGCGGAATACGCCACCGTTAGCGCCCCCGGCCCACATGTACCCACGACCCGCGTCCAACCCGGTCACCCGCCCGGCCACGTTGCCCCAGCCACTGCCGGAGTTCGAGAAGAACGGATCACGGTAGTTGGGGTCGTCCGCGTCATACGGCTGGTCGGTCACCTCGAGCCACGGGCTCAACGTGCCACGCAGCCCTCGCAGGTCCGCCAACGCCTCC
>NZ_JBFAZH010001742.1:0-1173 GCF_040681735.1 Actinoplanes sp. NPDC051633
CCGCTGGCCGAGCTGTTCGGGTACGCGACCGAGCTGCGCAGCCGCACCCACGGCCGTGGTTCCTTCACGAGCAGGCCCGCGGCGGCGCCCGCACCCGCGGCCAGAACGGAACGACGGGTGATCGGCACAGCCACGGCGAACTCCTCAGTTTCCGAGTCGTTACATCGATATCGGTCTACCACAGCCGTCCGATCCGCGATAGCCCGCGGGCCTGCTCGTGAAGGAACCACGGCCGTGGGTGCGGCTGCGCAGCTCGGTCGCGTACCCGAACAGCTCGGCCAGCGGCACGGTCGCCGTCACCGTGCTCTCGGTCGTGTCGGTGATCTGGCCGCGGCGAGCGGACAGGTCACCGAGCACCGCGCCCAGGCTCTCGGCCGGCGCGGTGACCGTCACCTCGGCGACCGGTTCCAGCAGCGCCATCTCGCACGCCGCCAGGGCCGCCCGCAGCCCGAACCGGCCGGCCGCCCGGAACGCCATCTCCGACGAGTCCTTCACGTGCGTGCCGCCGTCCACCAGCGTCACGTGCACGCCGACGACCGGGTGGCCGCCGATCGGGCCGTCGGCCAGGGCCTCCCGGCAACCCGCTTCGACCGCTCGCACGTACTCCGCCGGAACCCGGCCGCCGGTCACCGCCGATGTGAACCCGTCGCCGGGCTCCACACTCAGCGTGACGTCGGCGAACTGGCCGGCGCCGCCGTCCTGCTTGACGTGCCGGTAACGCACGCCGGTGACGCCACGCACGACGGTCTCCCGATAGGTGACCTGCGGGCGGCCGACGGCCAGGTGCACGCCGCTGGTCCGGCGCAGCTTCTCCACGGCCACCTCCAGGTGCAGTTCACCGAGCCCGGACAGCAGCGTCTGCCCGGTCTCCGCATCGGTGCGAACGGTCAGCGACGGGTCCTCGTCCACCAGGGTGGCCAGCACCATCGGCAGGCGTTGCCCGTCGGCGCGGTCGCGCGGCTCGACCGCGACCGACATCACCGGCTCGGCGATGCGCGGGGCCTCGAGCAGCACCGGATGCTCCCGGGTGGACAGCGTCGTACCGGCCCGGGCGTTCTTGACCCCGGCCAGCGCGACGATGTCGCCGGCCCGCGCACGGTCGACGTCGGTGTGCCGGTCGGCCTGCACCCGCAGGACCCGGGCGACCCGCTCGGCACGCCCGGCGGCGGCGTC
>NZ_JBFAZH010001743.1:0-1171 GCF_040681735.1 Actinoplanes sp. NPDC051633
CGGGGCCGCGTCGGCGGCCCCGCACCTGTGTTGTTTCGCCCACTACTTCCTCAGGTCGAGTTTCCAGGCGCTCAGGCCGTGCGAAGCGGCGTAGAGGATCCGCTTGCCCGGCACGATGGTCAGGCCGGTGACCTCGACGTTCGGCATGCCGCCCGCGGCACGTACCCAGGCGCTGGTGCCACTGGGCAGGCGCAGGACGCCGAAGTCCGTGGCGGCGTAGAGGTCGCCGGTGACGCCGTCGCGGACCAGGTCGGTCAGCGGCTGGTCACCGAGGTTGTACGACCGGTCGGCCCACGTGCTCGCGCCGGTCGCGGCTACGGTCACCTCGAACGCGTGCCCCGGTGTGGCCGGCGTGTTGGAGTTGAAGCCGCTGTACGACAGCCACGCCCGGTTCGGGTTCGCCGGGTCGGGATAGATGCTGCTGACGAAGCGGTTCGGCAGCTGGGCGTCGTCGTCGATGCGCGTCCACTGCACCGCGGAGGCGGGCTCGGCGTCGGCGTTGCGGGAGATGAACACCCGGCCCGTGGTGGTGGCCGCCCAGGCGGTCGACGTGTCGGCCGCCGAGCGCTCGATCGCCGCCATCGCGCCGCCGGGCTTGCTGCCCCACAGCGGATCGGTCAGCGCTGTCGTGCCGAGCGGCACCCAGTCACCGCACTGCTCTTCGAACGTGCCGTTCCAGGTGTTGCAGTCTTCGTTGGCCTCCGCGACGGTGCGGTCGCCGATACCGAACGTCTTCGTCCGGTAGACGGTGACCCCGGTGCCGAAGTACATCGTCCCGCTGACCCGCGGGTCGCTGATCACCGGTGCGTAGAACTCGGTGGTGGGCTGCGCGTCGATCGGCTCGCCGACGTAGATCCAGCTCCCGATGTCGCCGTTGTTGAAGTTCACCTCGATCTGGCCGCGGACGAAGGTGTGGAACCGGAACTCCGGGCGGGCGACGTCGAAGCCGGACTGCCCGCCGTCACCGATCATCGTGTTCACCCAGCGACGACGCTGGCCCTTGTTCTCCCAGGTGCCGTTGTCCTGGGTGCCGCCCTGCAGCAGATTGTGGTCGTGCGGGCTGACCGACAGGCTCATGAACTGCAGCGTCGCCAGGCCCTCGTTGACGTCCTCCAGGCGCGACGGGATGCGCGAGAGCATCTGCCGGCACCGTTCCAGCTGCGGGCCGGTC
>NZ_JBFAZH010001744.1:0-1171 GCF_040681735.1 Actinoplanes sp. NPDC051633
CGTCGGCTGTGGCCCTTGATCGCGTACATCGCGGTGTCGGCGGCGGAGAGTGCGTCGGTGAGGGTGGGGACCGGCAGGTCCGCGCGGCGGGAGCGTCCGACCGAGGCGGAGACCGGCAGTGCCTCGCCGTTGTGGTGGACGGGGCGGTCCAGAGCGGTCCGCAGGGCGTTAAGGCCGGTGGTGTGGCCGGGGTCGGTGACGATGGCGACGAACTCGTCTCCACCGATCCGGGCGGCGATGCCATGGCGTCCAACCCAGTCGTTCAGTCGGCGGGCGGTCGCGGCGAGTACCGCATCCCCGGCGGGGTGGCCGTGACGGTCGTTGATGGCCTTGAAATCGTCCAAATCAACCAAGACCACAAGGGCGTTGGGGTGCCCGTCGAGGACGCGTTCGGCGCGGGTCGTCCATCCGGCGCGGGTGTGCAGGCCGGTCAGCGGGTCGCGGCGGGCGCCAGCCAGACGGCGGGCGAGGACGCTGCCGTGCACGGCCCAGCCGAGGGCCGGTAACGCGGCGCCGACGAGGGTGAAGTCCATGCGGGGTCACCGACCCTTGCGGGAGTCGTTGAGCAGGGAGCGCAGGACCACGGCGCAGATGGCCACGCTCACGCCGGTGATGGCGACCGCCAGGAGCATGGAGACCAGCACGGTGCCGACGATCAGAACCACGGCGGTGCCGCCGCCGACGAGCGCGAGCGTGCTGCCGGGGGTGAGCTGGATGGTCGGCCGGTTCGACACCGGCGCCGGGGCGACCGGGGCCGGGGTGGTGGTGGCCGCCACGGTCGAGGACGCGGTGGGCGCCGGGGTCGGGGTGTGGTCGGTGGGCGGGTACTTGGGGGTGAGCATCGGTGGTTCCTCCTGTCAGGGGTTGCAGCGGTGGGTGCGGGCGGCGAGTTCGGCGGCGGAGCGGTCGGCGTAGTCGGCCGAGAAGCCGCAGCCGGGGGCGGAGCAGGCGGCGGTGTGCCGGGTGCGGCCCCGGCCGTCGTGATAGGTGGCGACGGTGACCGGGCCGAAGCGGCGCACGTCACGGAACCGGCGATACGTGCTCACGGGTCAACCTCCCTTCCGAATCAGGTGAGTTCGAGCTGTGCGGCGATGGCCTGGCAGGTTGGCGCGGGCAGACCGAGCCGGGCGGCGAGCGCGTCAGCCGTGATCGGCTCACCCGTGGTCTTGCG
>NZ_JBFAZH010001745.1:0-1162 GCF_040681735.1 Actinoplanes sp. NPDC051633
CACGCCCGGCGCCGTGCCGCCCGAGCCGGGCGTACCCGTCAAACCCACCGCATCCCCATCCGCCACGCCGAGCCGGCCCGCCAAGCCGCCGGCGCCCACCGCCACCGGCGGGCCGCGGCCCGTCAAACCGGCCGGCCGGAACTGCCGCACCGGCGCCAAGCTCGTGCCGACCTGCGGCGTCCTGTGGGGCGTCGCGCCGGGGGCGTTCACCGACGACCGCGGCCGGGTGGCGCTCGCGGCCTTCGAGGAGAAGACCGAGCGGCACCAGGACATCTACCACGCCTACCACCGGGGGACCGGGCAGCTCTTCCCGACCAAGGAGGAGGTCACGATCGCCCGCGAGGACGGCCGCGAGCGGCTGCTCTTCCTCAACTGGAAGCCGGCCGGGGCCTCCTGGGCGGCGATCGCGGCCGGCGACAAGAAGACCGACGCGTACCTCGACCGGCTCGCCACGCACATCAAGAAGAACTTCCCCGAACAGTTCTTCTTCACCGTGCACCACGAGGCCGAGGACAACGTGCGGGAGAAGGCCGGTTCCGGCTACACGGCCGATGACTACTCGAAGATGTTCCGGCACGTGGTCTCGCATCTGCGGGCGCGCGGGGTGGACAACCTGGTCACCGTGCTGGTGCACATGGCGTACGTGCCGCACACCACGCAGAGCTGGTTCGACCGGATGTACCCGGGCGACGACGTGGTCGACTGGATCGGCTTCGACACCTACGCGTACAGCGACCCGGGATACGGCCACGGCGACTTCGCCGAGCTGCTGAACCGGCGGATGGAGAGCAAGCCGACCTGGCCCGGCTTCTACAACTGGGCGGTGACCAAGCACAGCGACAAGCCGCTGATGGTGGCCGAGTGGGGCGTCTGGTCGTCGAAGAGCAACCCGGCGCACAAGGCCGACTTCTACCGCGAGGTGGGCCGCCAGATCAGCCGGTTCCCCAACATCCGTGCGATGGTCCACTTCGACACGCCGCACAACCAGAAGGGCCTGGACAGCCGGGTCGACGCGACAAAGGAGTCCCTGACGGCCTACCGCCGGCTGGGCAACCTCCCGGTCTTCCAGGTCGACGTGGTCAACAACCTGTCCTGACGGCCGCGGCTATGTCTGTAAGTGATTGTTTTGTTTGTGACACGATCGATTGTGATGTCTAATTGG
>NZ_JBFAZH010001746.1:0-1162 GCF_040681735.1 Actinoplanes sp. NPDC051633
GACGACACCCAGGCGCTGGTCGGCGAGCGGGGGCAGTTCAACGTCCGCGCGTCGAAGGGGATCCACCTGGTCGTGCCGCGGGACCGCATCCAGTCGTCCACGGGGCTGATCCTGCGCACCGAGAAGAGCGTGCTCTTCGTCATCCCGTGGGGCCGGCACTGGATCGTCGGCACCACCGACACCGACTGGTCGCTGGACAAGGCGCACCCGGCCGCGTCCAGCACCGACATCGACTACCTGCTCGAGCACGTCAACTCGGTGCTGTCCCGGCCGCTGGCGCGCAGCGACGTGCAGGGCGTCTACGCCGGGCTGCGCCCGCTGCTGTCCGGCGAGTCGGAGTCGACGTCGAAGTTGTCCCGCGAGCACACCGTGGCCAGCCCGACGCCGGGTCTGGTCGTGGTGGCGGGCGGCAAGTACACGACGTACCGGGTGATGGCGAAGGACGCCGTGGACGCCAGCGTGCACGGGCTGGGCCGAACGGTGCCGAAGTCGTGCACCGACCGGGTGCCGCTGCTCGGGGCGGAGGGCTTCACCGCGTACTGGAACAAGCGGGGCACCCTCGCCCACGACTCCGGGCTGCACGTGGCCCGCATCGAGCACCTGCTCAACCGTTACGGCACGCTGATCGACGAGGTCCTCGAGCTGGTCAAGGAGGACCCCGAGCTGGGCAAGCCGATCGAGGGCGCGGACGACTACCTGCGGGCCGAGTTCGTGTACGCGGCGAAGGCCGAGGGCGCCCGCCACCTCGAGGACGTGATGACCCGGCGTACCCGGATCTCGATCGAGACCTTCGACCGAGGTCTGGCCGCCGCACCGGACGCCGCCCGCCTCATGGGTGGTGTCCTCGGCTGGACCGACGACCAGATCAAGCGGGAGGTCGAGCACTACCAGCTGCGGGTCGAGGCGGAACGGGCGTCGCAGGAGCAGCCCGACGACGCGACGGCGGACGCGGCCCGGCTGGGCGCGCCCGACATCGCGCCGATCGAGGTCTAGCAGCGTTGTCCCGGTCGCCGGCGACCCTGATCACCCGATCAGGTCGTCGGCGACCGGCGTCCGGGGGAATGAGGATCATGCGACGCGATCCTCCCGTAGGCGTTCAGGCCCGGCGCCATTGCTGGTTCGCCAGGCCGTGGCAGGGCCAGATGATGATGCCGCTCTATTG
>NZ_JBFAZH010001747.1:0-1160 GCF_040681735.1 Actinoplanes sp. NPDC051633
GCCGGTGGTGGTGCCACCGGCGGCCCCGGAACAAGGAAGGCAGCAGATGGCGCTCACGGCCCTCGCTCCGAAGAGAACGAATCCCGCGAAGAGAACGGGCCCGGCGAAGGGAACAGGCGCGCTGCGCAGGCGCGTGGCGGACAACCTCATGGCGTACGCGTTCATGGCGGCGGGCCTGCTGTGCTTCGCGTTCTTCTCGTGGTGGCCGCTCATCAAGGGCATCGTGCTGAGCTTCCAGCAGGACAACTTCGTCATCCCGCCGTATTTCGTCGGGCTGGAGAACTACCGGGCGCTGTTCGACGACCCGCTGTTCTGGACCGCCTGGAAGAACACCGTCGTGTTCACCGCCCTGGCGCTGGTCTTCGGTTTCGCGCTGCCGTTCGTGATCGCGATCCTGCTCAACGAGTTCCGCCACCTGACCGGCCTGTTCCGGGTGCTGGTCTACCTGCCGGTGATGCTGCCGCCGGTGGTCAGCGTGCTGCTGTGGCGCTACTTCTACGACCCGGGCAACGGCCTGTTCAACACCATCCTGGGCGGGCTGCACCTGCCGCCGTCGCAGTGGACCCAGGGGTCCTCGACCGCGATGATCTCGCTGGTGCTGGTCTCGACCTGGGCCAACATGGGCGGCGCGACGCTGATGTATCTGGCCGCGCTGCAGGGCATCCCGGGCGAGCTGTACGAGGCGGCCGAGCTGGACGGCGCGAGCGTCTGGCAGCGGATCCGGCACGTCACGATCCCGCAGATGCGCTTCATCATGCTGGTCCTGCTGCTGCTCCAGATCATCGCCACCATGCAGGTGTTCATCGAGCCGTTCCTGCTGACCGGCACGTCGAGCCCGGACACGGTCACCGTGATGGTGCTGATCTACCGGTACGCGTTCACCGTTAACAACGACTTCGGCCTGGCCGCCGCGATGAGCGTGCTGCTCTTCGTGGTGCTGGGCGCCTTCTCCGCGCTGTACCTGCGCCTGACCCGGTCCGCCGACTGAGGAGCCTCGGATGACTCTCACCGCTCCGCCGCAGCAGTCGCTCACCGAGGTGGTGGCCGCGCCGGCGACCAGGCCGAAGCGGCGGCGCACCGGGCCGGCCGCCACCCGTACCCTGATCAGCGCCGTTGATCTGCAACGCCATCGGGTCGCCTATGTGGTCGCGGTGACCGTC
>NZ_JBFAZH010001748.1:0-1160 GCF_040681735.1 Actinoplanes sp. NPDC051633
GGGACAAACGCAGGAGGATCCGTTCCCGGGGTGCCATCGTCGCCGGCATCGCCGCCGGAGCCATGGCGGTCTCCGGTATAGCTGCGGCCGATGGTGAGTCACGGGGCGATGCACTGTACGACGTCATACGCATCACCGAACGCGCACAGCCGGCGTTCACCAGCTCTGATGTGACGCGCGGCCAGTTGTCATTGGATTTTGCCCGTAACCGCCTGAAGGAGGCCGCCTCGCTGCCGGCCGGCGAGGCCGGTCTGCCGGAAATGCTCGATGACATGGATGCCGACACCAGAGAGGGCGTCAGACTTCTGACCGGCGCGGCTGTCGCCCAACGAGATCCGAGCCCGCTCGCGAGGATCGACGCCTTCGTGGTGGACCAGCAAGGCCAGCTCAGATCGATTGCCGACCAGGCGACCGGGGCGGGCCGGATCCGCGTGAACCAGTCCCTGGCCGTCGTCAGCAAGGTCCGACAACGCTCGCACGATCTGCGGGCGGGATTATCGTGCGAGCCGGTCCCAGCACACGACACCGACAGCCTCGGTCCACTCTTGAAGACCTGCCCTGCTGAGGCCGGTGAGAAGCCGGCGCGTCCTCGCGATCGCACCACACCGGAGCCGAGTCATTCGGCGAACACGCAGCTCGCGCCGATGCTCGACGATCTGTTCGGTGATTCGGCGATCAATCCTGGTGTCGACGCATCCGACAGGCCCGCGCCGAGGGCCGGTGTCCGCCACGGACAATGAGTCACCCGCTGCTGCCGAAACCCGCCACTCATCATTGTGCATCGATGTTAGTTTGGGCCCCGCTGTCCAACGTGGATTTGTGCACGAAACGGGGGAGGAAGAGATGGGTATCGGTACGCGCAGACGAAGGGTGCGGCGGGTCGGTGGCGGCGCTATGGCAGTGCTGGCGGTCTTTGCGGTCGGGCTGGCCGGGTTGGCGGCCGGCGGTCAGGCGTTCGCGGTGGCCGGGGGATCGGCTCCGGCCGACGCCGCCTACGGGTACGTGGTCAAGGTGAACGTCGGCGCCGACCGCGGCTGCACCGGGGTGCGGGTGGCCCCTCAGCTCGTGGCCACCTCGACAGAGTGCTTCCAGATCGGGTCGGCCGCACCGGTGAGCGGGGAGCCGGCGGTCGCCACCAACCTCACGTCCCCCCAGGATCA
>NZ_JBFAZH010001749.1:0-1160 GCF_040681735.1 Actinoplanes sp. NPDC051633
CGCAGCCCATCGGGCAGGAGATGTCCGGCCACGTCGCGGCCGTCGGCGCGGGCGTCTCGGATTGGACGGTGGGCCGGGCGGTCACCGTCATGCCGCTCGACTGGTGCGGCGCCTGTCCCGCCTGCCGCGCCGGTCACCAGCACGTCTGCCAACGGCTCACCTTCATCGGCATCGACTCGCCGGGAGCCCTGCAGAGCCGCTGGACGGTCCCGGCGCGTGTGCTGGTGGCGCTGCCGCCGGACCTGCCGATGACCCACGGCGCCCTGGTCGAGCCCACGGCGGTCGCCGTGCACGACGTCCGGCGTGGCGGCGTCCGGCCCGGTGAGCACGTGGTGGTCGTCGGGGGCGGGCCGGTGGGAACGCTGATCGCCCTGGTGAGCCAGGCCTGGGGAGCGCAGGTGGTGGTCTCCGAGCCGGACAACTTCCGGCGGACCCTGCTGGCGGGCCTGGGGCTGAGCGCGGTGGATCCGATTGCCGTGAACCTGGCGGACTTCGTCGAGGAGTGGACCGGAGGCGCGGGGGCGGCGGTCGCGTTCGAGGTGTCCGGTTCCCCGGCGGGAATTGCCGCGGCGGTGGGCGTGCTGGCCGTCCGCGGCCGCCTGGTCGTGGTCGGCATCCATGCCCGGCCCCCCGAGGTGGATCTGCACCGCGTGTTCTGGCGGGAGCTCACCCTGGTCGGGGCCCGGGTCTACGAGCGAGCGGACTTCGACACCGCCGTGGAGATCATCCATCGCGGTGACGTGCCGGCCGAGCAGCTGATCTCCCGGATCCTGCCGCTGGCGGACGCCGCGGACGCGTTCACGACGCTCACCGGCGGTGGCGTGATGAAGGTGCTCATCGACTGCGCGGGGCAGGACCGATGACTGGTGCCTTCGATCTCCATGGCAAGCGGGCGGTGGTGACCGGCGCCCGGCGCGGGATCGGGCTGGCGATGGCGGACGCGCTGGCCGAGGCGGGCGCTGACATCGTCGCGGCCAGCGCCCAGCTGGAGCCGTCCGGTAGCGCCGTGGAGAAGCTGGTGGAGGGGCGTGGCCGGCGATTCGAGGGCTATCGGGTGGACTTCGCCGACCGGGCCGCGGTGACGGAGTTCGCCCGGCAGGTGACCGGGGACGGGCCGGTGGACATCCTGGTGAACAACGCCGGGACCATCCGCCGCAGTC
>NZ_JBFAZH010001750.1:0-1159 GCF_040681735.1 Actinoplanes sp. NPDC051633
GCTCGACGTCTTCGTGTTCGCCAGCCGCTTGGCCACCCCGTGCGTGGTGGGCCCGGCGAGCCCGGCGGCCGGCCGGATGCCGTACCGGCTCTGGAACTTCTTGATGGCCTTGCAGTCGGTCGCGGACTGCTTTCCGTCCACCTTCACCGACCCGAAGCCGCCCAGCTTCTTGAGGTAGCCCTCGACCTGCTTCTGGTACTTACCCGTCGCGCACGACGCCGCGGCGGCCTTGGCCACCACGACGACCCCCGTCGTGACGCGCGGTGCGGCCTGCGCCGGCGAGCCGGCCACCGCCACGCCCGAACCGACGGTCACCGCGGTCGCGATGGCGCCGATGCGCACGATTGTCCGCTGGACTCCCAATTCTTCCTCCCCAGGAATGCGTGCAGACATGCAAGCACACGTACGCCCGAGGTGCCGTCATCCGGATAGCCATGGCACGAAACCGGGACCGGGAGAATCGTTACGCGGAAGATCCCTGGTAATGGTTGCGTAACCTGCACGATCCCTTTTGACTATGCGCGGTGAGGCTTCGCTCGGTCACGGTGTGTCAAGGGACCTGAGCGACAAGGAAATGAGGAGATCCATGTCAATACACTCCGTGGGATCGCGGTGGCGAGCCGCGCTCGCCGGCACGGCGGCGGTCGGGCTGACGCTCGGCCTCGGCGCCTGCGGCGACGGCGGCGACGACGCGGGCGGCGACGACACGCCGTCGGCTGCCGCCATCGACTGCGCGCAGTTCACCAGCTTCGGTGACCTCAAGGGCAAGACGGTTTCGGTGTACACCAGCATCGTCACGCCGGAGGACAAGCCGCAGATCGACTCGTACAAGCCGTTCGAGCAGTGCACCGGAGTCACGATCAAGTACGAGGGCGACAAGGCCTTCGAGACCCAGGTCCTGGTTCGCGCGAAGGCCGGCAACCCGCCGGACATCGCGTACGTGCCGCAGCCTGGTCTTCTGCAGCAGCTGGTGGCCACCGGCAAGGTGGTCGAGGCTCCGAAGGAGACGTCCGACAACACGGACAAGTTCTTCGGCAAGGACTGGAAGGCCTACGGCACCGTCGACGGCAAGTTCTACGCCGCGCCGCTGGGTGCCAACGTGAAGTCGCTCGTCTGGTACTCGCCGAGCGAGTTCAAGGACGCCGGCTACACGATCCCG
>NZ_JBFAZH010001751.1:0-1159 GCF_040681735.1 Actinoplanes sp. NPDC051633
GCCGCCAAGGCCGCGGCGCCCAGCTCGACCGATGAATCGCCGGCCATGAGTACGGTGGACCTCGGCCTTGACGGCATCCCGATGGAGGCGGCCGAGGCCGACGTCATCGAGCAGAACATGCCCGTGGTTGACCGTAGCGACGATCCAGCCCGCACAACGCCCGCTCTGGAGGTTGACGCTGCCGATGCGCGCGAGCAAGGCCGGTCTTTATAATCGACGAACAGCGCCGCAAGGTAGACGCGGTTCTTATTAGGGCAACGGCTCATTACCGGCATTGCGGTAGTGAGCCGTGTGCCGCTTACGTAGGAACAACTGGGTGACATGGTCGACGTCGATTCCGCGGTCGGCGAGTCATCGTTGCAAAGCCCAACCGCGGCGGGAAGTTCCCCGACAGGCAATCGACGTGTATTGACTGCCGGCATCGTGGTGATGGATCAGCCCGGACAGGTCGCTGACACCGCCGCGGCTGCGCGACCAGATCGCCATCTCCAACGCGTCCAGCACCAACGCAGTCTTCATGCTGGTCGCGGTGCGCCAGCCGAGGATGCGCCGGGAGTAGGCGTCGATTACGAAGGCGACGTAGACCATGCCGGACCAGGTCGGCACGTAGGTGAAGTCCGCTACCCACAACCGCTTCGGCCGATCGGTGCTGAACCGGCGTCGCACCAGATCCGCCGGCCGGGCGGCATGCGCGTCCGCGATGGTGGTGCGCCGGGCTTTGCCCCGCACCACCCCGCGCAGGCCAAGTGAGCGCATGAGCCTTTCCACCGTGCAGCGGGCCACCGCAATGCCCTCGCGGTTGAGCGCCAGCCACCTTGCGGGCGCCGTAGACGCCGTAGTTCGCCTGATGAACTCGGCGGATCTGCTCGGCCAGCCAGGCGTCCCGCCGGGCCCTGGCAGAGGGTAGGCCGCCGGCGGTGGGCGCGGTAGGTGCCCGACGCGATCGGCCACCCGTGATCGGTGAGGGTGCGGCAGATCGGCTCGACGCAGAACAGGTGCTGGTGCTCGTCGTGTAGGTCACGAGCGTTGCTGTGGCCGGTCGAGCTCGGCCGCGAAGAAAGCCGACTTAGATTCAGGTGATCAATGCAACGGTGCTGGTGAATGGGTGGCTTGTGGCACAGATGGGTCGGCCGGGGATGCCGGAGGCGATGAAAGAGGA
>NZ_JBFAZH010001752.1:0-1158 GCF_040681735.1 Actinoplanes sp. NPDC051633
AGGCCTTCGTGTCCGCCTTCGCGGCCGATGCCGCTCTGCTTGACCCCGCCGAACGGCGCGGCCGGGTCACTGACCAACCCCCGGTTCAACCCCACCATCCCCGCCTCGATCGCCTCACTCACCCGCAACCCCCGCGACAGGTCCCGGGTGTACACGTAGGCGACCAGCCCGTACTCGGTGTCGTTGGCCAACCGCACCGCCTCCTCCTCACTGGTGAAGGTGACGATCGGGGCGACCGGCCCGAAAATCTCCTCCCGCAGAATCGCCGCATCGGGCGCGACGCCGCTCAGCACCGTCGGCGGATAGTAGAAACCTTTGCCCTGCGGCCGCTGTCCCCCGGTCACCGCCGACGCGCCGGCCCCGACCGCAGCCCGGACCAGGCTGTCCACCTTGGCCACCGTGTCCTCATTGACCAACGGACCCACCTGGGTATCCGGATCCGTACCCGGCCCCACCCGCAACCCGGCCATCCGCTCGGCCAACCCCACCGCGAACACCTCGGCCACCGACGCCTCGACATAGAACCGGTTCGCCGCCGTACACGCCTCACCCCCGTTACGCATCTTCGCGATCATCGCCCCGTCCAACGCCGCGTCCAGATCCGCATCGGCGAACACCACGAACGGCGCATTACCCCCCAACTCCATCGACGTGTTCACCACACTCTCGGCCGCCTTGGCCAGCAACACCCGACCCACCTCGGTCGACCCGGTGAACGAAATCTTGCGCACCCGCGGATCATCCAACATCGCGTTGACCACCCTGCCGGAACTGCGCGACGGCAACACATTGACCACCCCGGCCGGCACCCCCGCCTCGGCCAGGATCGCCGCCATCGCCAACGCGGTCAGCGGGGTGTCACTGGCCGGCTTCAACACCACCGTGCACCCCGCCGCCAACGCCGGACCGATCTTGCGGGTGGCCATCGCCGCCGGGAAGTTCCACGGCGTCACCAGCACACACACCCCGACCGGCTGCCGCACCACCAAAATCCGGTTCGCCCCCGACGGCGCAGTCGTCACCAGGCCATCACCGCGGACCGCCTCCTCGGCATACCAGCGGAAAAACTCCGCCGCATAAGCCACCTCACCCTGGGCGTCGACCAACGCCTTACCATTCTCCAAACTGATCAACTTCGCCAGCTCATCAGCCCGCCCG
>NZ_JBFAZH010001753.1:0-1158 GCF_040681735.1 Actinoplanes sp. NPDC051633
GGTCGAGCCGGCGACCACCGAGGTGTACGCGGCGCTGGCGCAGATCGCCGAGCAGGACCCGCTGCTCGACCTGCGGCCGGACGGCACGATCACGCTCTACGGCGAGGTGCAGAAGGAGGTCGTGCGCGACACCCTGCACGACGACTACGGGCTGGACGTGACGTTCCGCGACACCAGGACGCTGCACGTGGAGCGGCTGGTCGGCAGCGGGTCCGCGTACCGGACGCTCGGGGTTGATCCCAATCCGTATCTGGCGACGGTCGGGCTGCGGGTGGAGCCGTTGCCGCCCGGGTCGGGGATGACCTTCACGCTGGGGGTGGAGCTCGGGTCGATGCCGTTCTCGTTCTTCCGGGCGGTGCAGGAGACCCTGCCGGTGGCGCTGCGCGACGGCCCGCACGGCTGGGAGGTTATCGATGTGGCGGTGACGATGACCCGGTCGGGGTATCTGGCGCGGCAGAGTCACGCGCACGGCACCTTCGACAAGAGCATGTCCAGCACGGCCGGTGACTTCCGCAGCCTCACCCCGATCGTGCTGCGCGAGGCCCTCGACCGGGCCGGGACGCGGGTGTGTGAGCCGGTCCACGCGCTGCGGCTGGAGATCCCGGCGGACACGGTCGCGGCGGTGCTGCCGTTGCTGGGCCGGCTGCGCGGGGTGCCCCTGGCGACGACGACCCGCGGCGCGATGGCCGTGGTGGACGGGGAGGTGCCGGCCGCGTCTGTGCACGAGCTGCGGTTGCGGCTGCCGGGCCTGACCCGCGGTGAGGGTCTGGTGGAGAGCGTGTTCGACCGGTGGGAGCCGGTGTGACGAGGGTTTGCGGTCATGACGGATGTCATGGGCCGGGGGTGACGGCCGGACCACGGGTGCGGGCGGCGCCGCGCCGATGATCGATGCATGACGCTCACCGCAACTCCTGCCACGGCGACCGCCGGGCAGCTCGCCGTCGATCTCGACGGTGTCGTCAAACGCTTCGGGGCGGTCACCGCCGTCGACGGGATCGACCTGGCGATCCGGCCCGGCGAGGTCGTCGCCCTGCTCGGGCCCAACGGCGCGGGCAAAACCAGCACCGTCGACATGCTGCTCGGCCTGTCCAAGCCGACGCAGGGCGAGGTGCACGTGTACGGCCGGGCCCCGCAGGAAGCGGTCGCGCTCGGCCTGGT
>NZ_JBFAZH010001754.1:0-1158 GCF_040681735.1 Actinoplanes sp. NPDC051633
TTAGTCATATCTTTCAATGTTTCATTATCTTGATTTTCGTCTATATATTTTGTAGTATTATATTGCATATACCAGGTAGGCGCGGGTGGCCGCGTCGACCAGGTCGGTCAGCTGCCGAATCGGGTCGTCGCCCGCCGGTCGCGGCGGGAGGGCGGTGAGACGGCCGATGCGGTGCGCGATGAAGCCGGTCTGGTCCGTCAGGCGCGGGACCCGGTCGAGCGCCGTCCGGGGGTCGGTAGCGGTCTGGCGGGGGCTCACCGGCAGCGGGCGGTAGCGCGCGGCCCAGAACGCCAGCCCGTTCGCCAGTTCGTCGAGCGCCGGTTCGCTGTCGCCGGTGCGCAGCGTCCGCACCGCGTGTCCCACCCGGATGACGCCGTGCGTGGAGCCGGCCACCATGCCGGGCAGCAGCCGCGGCCACCACTGGGCGAGCACGTCGGTCCAGCTGCGCTCGTGCAGTTCGCGGGCGAACAAATCGGTCCACGCGGGGAGCCGGCGGTGGTCGCCGAGCGCTGCCCGCCAGTCGGTGATCGGGTCACCGGCGGGCGGGCGCTCGTCGAGGCGGCGCACGTACCGATCGAGCCAGCGGTCCAGGTCGATGTCCAGACCGCGCCGGGCGATGACCTCGGCGGCCATCGGGCCGTGGTTGGTCATGCCGTGGTTGCCCTCTTCGTCGCCGCCGAACTCGGGCCCGTAGCGGTGCACCCGGGCGTACGCCTCGTGAATTCCTGTCGTCATACCGCAAGCCTCGCCGCCGGCCGCGGTCTGGTCGACGATTAGGTGAGCGCCTAATCTACGGTGGTGATCCGCCTGCATCTGAGCGCCGCCGATACGCGCCGGATCAGATTCGCCTCGTCAGCGCTCTGGGAGGCGGTGACCAGCGTGCGGACCCTGACCGACACCTCGCGCCGCCGGCACCTGCACCAGCCGTGGCGGGATCGGGTGCGCGGCCGGCTCGGCGGCGTGGACATGGCGCTGCTGACCGCCGTCATCCGGCCGGCCGGCTACCTGCCGGACTTCCTCGTCCCCGTGCCCGCCCGCCGCAACCTCGCCTTCCACACCGCCCTGACCGATGTCGCGGCCGCCGATCCGGCGCAGGTGACCAGCGAGCTCATGCACCTGGCGGGCCACCCGGTGGCGCAGCGCGGGCCGGGACGCGAC
>NZ_JBFAZH010001755.1:0-1152 GCF_040681735.1 Actinoplanes sp. NPDC051633
CGGCAGTACCGACACAGCAGCACCCGATCGCCGAGCGGTCGGGTGCTGCTGTGTCGGCATGGCCAAGTGACGGGCGTTGTCGTCGTCACACGAGGGGTCACACGGTAGGCCTGCACGCTGGGTTCCGACAGCAATTCACCAGCCGAGGAGGAACCGTGCCGCTTGTCAATGTGAAGCTCATCGAGGGTGTCTTCACCCCGGAGCAGAAGCGCGAGATGATTCAGCGAGTCACCGATGCGATGGTGGAGGTCGAGGGCGAGAGCCTGCGCCAGGTGACCTGGGTCGTGGTCGAAGAGGTCAAAAGTGGAGACTGGGGTATCGGTGGCAACAGTCTCAGCGCCGCGGATGTGCACGCCCTGCAGGGCCGCTCCGCGGCTCCCGTGGGCGGCTGAGGCAGCGCCATGATCCGGATACGGCTGCTCGGACGTCCTCGGGTCGAGGGCGACGGGCAGCCGTACCGTCAGCCACGCGGATTCAAGTCGTGGGCGTTGCTGGCCCGGGTCGTGTTGACCGAGCGGCCGGTTCCCCGGCGGGAGCTGGCCGGCGACCTGTTCGCAGCCGCCGACGACCCGCTCGGTGCGCTGCGGTGGTCGTTGGCTGACCTGCGGCGTGGGCTCGGCCTTTCGGATGCGTTGCGGGGCGATCCGGTACGCGTCACGGCGGACCAGGCGTGGGTGGACGTCTGGGCCTTGGAAGAAGGCACGTTGCCGGCCGCCGAGGTGGGCGGCGTGCTGCTTGACGGACTGGATCTACGCAATTGCCCCGGTTTCGACACCTGGCTGCTGTTGGCCCGCGCGCGGTGTGCCGCCCGGTCGATGGAGGAGCTCCGCTCGCGGGCTCTGGACCTGTTCACGTCGGGCGATGTGGAAAAGGCTGTCGCCGTAGCCGGTCGAGCGGCAACGCTCGATCCGTTGGATGAGTCGGCACAAGAGCTGTTCCTGCGCGCCCTGGTCGCGGCTGGGCACGAAGGGCAGGCGTCGGTGCAACTGGCGGCGTGCACGGCGACGTTCGCCCGGGAGGGTCTGGTTCCTTCCCCGGCGTTGCGCGCCGCGGCCCGCGCCACCGGGCCACGGCCCCGGGTCGGCTTGCGCGCGGGCGTGATAGCCGAGTCGCTGCTGCAGGCGGGCGCGGCGGCGCTGGCCGCGGGCGCTG
>NZ_JBFAZH010001756.1:0-1147 GCF_040681735.1 Actinoplanes sp. NPDC051633
CGGGCCGATAGGAGGTGGAGATGTCGAACGGCGCCCCGACCACGGCGGCATCCGGCCGCCGCGCCCACAGCCCGCCGGCCGTGGGCACCCAGTCCCGCTCCCCGAAGGTGGGCAGCCCACCGCCGGCGGTCACGTCGTCGTCCATGCGGTCACGTTACTGCTCGCGCAGCTCGCCCCAGCCGTGCCAGCGCTCGATCACCATGTGGGTGCTCACCCGTAGACGCTCGCGGTTGGGGTACGGGTTGCCGGTGTAGTGCCGCGCCAGCCGGTCGATGTCGCGCAGGCCGACGTCGTCGGTGATGGACCCGACGCGGCCCTGCAGGCTCACGTGGGTGTACCAGTTCTGCGCCAGCACGGTCAGCGAGATCCGCGGATCCGCTCGCAGGTGCTTGAGCCGGGCCCGCTTCGCGTCGAGTCCCAGCAGGATCCGGCCGTCGTCCTCGAGCAGGTACCAGGTGGCCACGGTCACCGGCCGGCCGTCGGCCGCGACGGTGGCCATGACGGCGGGGTTGGGCAGGCGGAGGAGGTCGGCGACCCGCTCCGGCATCGGCATCTTCGGCATCCGGCCACCCTAATGATCGGTGAGGTGGGTCCGCAGCGCGGACGCGACGTCGCCGGCCGCCCGCACCTGCTCCGCGGTGAGCGCGTCGACGAAGAGCTCGCGGACGGCCCGCAGGTGGGGCGCGGTGGCCGCGTGGAACGCCTGCCTCCCGTGGGGCTCGAGCACGATCTCGGCGCCGCGGCTGTCCGCGGTGCAGTGCTCGCGCCGGATCAGGCCGCGCCGCTCCATCCGGCCGAGGTGGTGCGACAGGCGGCTGCGCTCCCAGCCGATGGCGGTGGCCAGGTCGGAGGAGCGGTACCGGCCCCCGTCCGCCTCGGTCAGGGCGAGGAGCACCGTGTAATCGCCCATGGACAGGCCGGTGTCGCCGTGCAGGCGCGCGGCGACCGCCGTCCGCAGCAACTCGGCGGCCTCGATGAACTCCCGCCACATGGCAAGCTCGTGGCGGGTGGGCAGCCTGCGCGCTCCGGGCATAACGGCGCCTCCCTCAGTGTTTGACGTGTCAATTAGATCAGGTAAGTTGACGTGTCAGCTAGTGGAGGGCAAGCGATGAGCAACCTCGTGATGGGTCTTGACACCTACGGCGAC
>NZ_JBFAZH010001757.1:0-1147 GCF_040681735.1 Actinoplanes sp. NPDC051633
GGCACGGACGAATGACCCGGCGACCGGCGACCCCGCTGCTGCGCCGCATCCGTGCCTCGGCCGGGCACCTCGCCATGCTCGCGGTGCTGGCCGGCGTCGCCGCGTTCGCGGTCGGTGCGGCGCCGCGGATCGTCAACCAGTACGGCGACGCCGGACTGCGCGCCGACCTCGACCGCCTGCCGTACACCGTGCGGGACGTGATCATCTCGGCCCGGACGGACGTCCGCGTCGGCCCGGCCACCGACCTGCTTCCCGCCGACGGCGCCGGGCAGCTGGACGCGTACCGCCGGCTGCTGCCCGCGCCGCTGCCCAGCCTGATCGGCGCCCAGTGGTACACCGCCCGCGTCGGGCCCGCCGGTGTCCAGGCCGGGCCCGGCGAGAACAGCCCGGACTCGTTCGGCGGCTCGTGTCCGCCCAGCGTGTCGGTGCGCACCCGGTCCGGCGCCGAGCAGGAGGTCCGGCTGGTCGAGGGCCGCACCCCACGGTCCGGCACGGAGGTGGAGGCCACTCTGGCCCGGCCGGCCGCCGCGGCCCTCGGTCTGCGGGTCGGGTCGGACCTCACCCTCGGCGGACGGGCCGGCTTCGTCCCGATCCGGGTGGTCGGCATCGTCGAGCAGCTCGACCCGGGCGCTCCGGGCTGGGCCGACTCGGCGGTCATCCAGACGTCGTGCCCCAACCCAGCCGACGGCATTCGGGTGCAGGCCGCACTGTTCACCGACGCGCCCGGCGTCCGCCTCGCCGCCGAATCCACCCAGGAGCTGGCCACCGAGTGGCGCTACCGGCTGAACACCTCCAGGTTGGGCACGGCCGACGTGCCGGCCCTGTCCGCGGCGGTGGCCCAGGCCCGGCGTTCGCCGCCGCCCGGGACCCTGGTGACCACCGGCCTGGAGACGGCCCTGAGCCGGTACGACGCCCAGCAGCAGGCCGTCGCCGCGCTGCTGGCCGTGGTGCAGGCCGGCGTGCTGGCATCCCTGATCGGCCTCCTGCTGCTGGCGTCCGGCCTGCTCGTGGCCCAGCGCCGCACCGAGTTCGCGCTGCTGCGCGCCCGAGGCGCCGCGGTCTCCGGGATCGCCGGCCGGACGCTGGCCGAGACCCTGCTGGTGGTGCCGGTCGCCGTGCTGGCCGGCGGGCTCGCCGCCGGGCTGCT
>NZ_JBFAZH010001758.1:0-1147 GCF_040681735.1 Actinoplanes sp. NPDC051633
GACAGCCACTTCACCTACGGATACGACGACCAGGACCGCTGCGTCCACCAGTCCGGGGCCGAGGGCCACCTGCGCTCGACCTTCGCCTACGGCGAACCGGACCCGGCCACCGGCGACTCCGTCACCGCCATCACCGACTCCCTCGGTCACACCAGCCACTACCGCGTCAACCGCCACTGCCAGGTCGTCGCCGAGACCGACCCGCTCGGCGCCACCACCCGCTACCAGCGCGACCGCCGCAACCGCCTCCTGTCGGTGACCGACCCCCTCGGCCACACCACGGAGTTCCACTGCGAGGCCGACGGCAACCCGGTCAAGGTGATCCGCCCCGACGGCCGCGAAGCCCGCGCCGAGTACGACGCGCTCGGCCTCCCGGTGAAGGTGACCCGCCCCGACGGCACGACCGTCCGCCAGACCTACGACGACCGCGGCAACCTCACCTCGATCACCGACGCGGCGGGCCGGACCACGCACCTCGCGTACGACGGCGCCGGCCACCTGATCTCCGTCGCCGACCCGCTCGGGCACGCCACCACCATCGCCACCGACCGCGCCGGCCTCCCGCTGCGCGTCACCGACCCGCTGGGCGCGACCACCTCCTACGAGCGCGACGCCTTCGGCCGCCCGGTCGCGATCACCGACCCGACGGGTGCGGTGACCCGCCTGGAGTGGACGGTGGAGGGCCACCTGTCCCGCCGCACGGCGCCGGACGGCACGACCGAGTCGTGGACGTACGACGGCGAGGGCAACCGCACCAGCCACACCGACGCCCTCGGCGCGGTGTCCCGCTTCGAGTACACCCACTTCGACCTGCTGACGGCCCGCACCGGCCCGGACGGCGTGCGGCACGCCTTCACGTACGACACCGAGCTGAGGCTGACGGAGGTCACCAACCCGCAGGGCCTGACGTGGCGTTACACGTACGACCCGGCGGGACGTCTCGCGGCGGAGACGGACTTCGACGACCGCACCCTCAGGTACGCCTACGACCCCGCCAGCCGCCTCACCGCCCGCACCAACGCGCTCGGCGAGACCATCGCCTTCGAGCGGGACGAGCTGGGCCGCACCGTCCGCAAGGACGCGGCGGGCGCGGTCACCACGAACGCCTTCGACCTCACCGACCAACTGGCCGAGGCGGTCGGCCCGG
>NZ_JBFAZH010001759.1:0-1145 GCF_040681735.1 Actinoplanes sp. NPDC051633
GGACGTGCTCGCGAAGATCGCGAAGGTGCCGACGGTGGCGAACTCGGCGGGTGACAAGGTGAAGCCGAAGGACAAGATTCTGATTCAGTCGCTGACCGTGGGCGACGTCGTGGCCGGCGACGCACCCGCATCCGCACCGTCGGCGAGCACCCAGTCCTGAGTACGCGAGGAAGATAACCACAGCAGGAGGACAACCGTGTCGTCGATAAAGGACCGGCAGCGCGCGGCGGCGCGCGCCCGGCTCGAGAAGGAGATGGCCGAGCGCGCGGAGGCCGCCCGCAAGCGACGCCAGAAGCGGGCGATCATCGGCGCGGCGCTGGTGGTCGTGGTCATCGCTGGTGGCGCCTACTTCCTCGTCACGGCGCTGCGCGACGACGACAAGCCGGCGACCAACGCGGCCGCCGCGCCGCCCGGCACCGTGGCGTGCACCTGGACTCCGGAGACCGCGCCGCCCGACGGCAGCCAGGGCCCGAAGATCGTGGACGTCGGCACCCCGCCGCCGAACGCCGCCAACACCGGCAAGCTCACCATGACGATCGACTCCACGCTCGGCCCGATCACGGCCACCGTGGACAAGTCGAAGACGCCCTGCACCGCCGCCGCGTTCGAGTTCCTCTCGTCGAAGAAGTTCTGGGACGGCACCAAGTGCCACCGCATGACCACCCAGGGCATCAAGGTGCTGCAGTGCGGCGACCCGAGCGCCAAGGGCAAGGGCTACCGCGACACCGACGGCACCGGCGGGCCGAGCTTCCGCTACGCCGAGGAGAACAAGCCGCCGAACGCGGCCGACGGCACCGCGACGTACCCGGCGGGTTCGATCGCCATGGCGAAGACGCAGCAGCCCGGCTCGACCGGCAGCCAGTTCTTCATCACCTACGCCGAGACCAAGCTGCCGGGCGACTACACGCTGCTGGGCACCGTGTCGCAGGGCATGGACGTCGTCAACAAGGTCGCCAAGGGCGGCGTCGACGACAGCAACGGCCCCGGTGACGGTCACCCGAAGACGGAGATCGGCATCAAAACGCTGACGCTGGCCCCGGCCTGACAGCACAGAAAGGGCGGGCTTCCTGAAGTAGCCCGCCCTTTCTATAAGCCCTGTGGCTTGCTATGCCCCTGAGGGGTCACGGTACGCGTCGAACACACCG
>NZ_JBFAZH010001760.1:0-1142 GCF_040681735.1 Actinoplanes sp. NPDC051633
CGGATGCCGCCCCCGCCGTCTGTCGGCCCTGACGGGCAGGAAGGGGCGTCCGGCCCTACTGCCCGGGACCTCAGGGCGATACCCCTGAAGGAGAACAGAAATCGCGCTGGGAGGCGGCCATGTCGAAGTATGTGTATGACTTCGTGGACGGCAACAAGGACCTGAAGGACCTGCTCGGCGGCAAGGGCGCGAACCTGGCCGAGATGACCCGGATGGGCCTACCAGTGCCGCCGGGATTCACCATCACCACCGAGGCGTGCCGCGACTATCTGCGCACCGGGACCGTTCCGGGCGGGCTCTTCGCCGAGGTTGAGCAGCATCTCGAGCTGGTTCAGGCCCGCATGCGGAAGCGTCTCGGTGATGCCACCGACCCGCTGCTGCTCTCGGTGCGCTCGGGCGGGAAGTTCTCCATGCCCGGCATGATGGAGACGATCCTCGACATCGGACTTTCCGACACCAGCGTGCGGGGACTGGCCCGGCAGAGCGGCGACGAGCGGTTCGCCTGGGATTCCTACCGTCGGCTGATCCAGATGTTCGGCCGCACGGTGTTCGACGTGCCGGCCGCGGAATTCGAGGCGGAACTCGCCGCCACGCGCAGCGCTGCCGGGGTGCGCACGGACGCGGAGCTCGGCGTCGCCGATCTGCAGACCCTGGTCGAGGCATACAAGAAGGTGTTCCATACCCACACCGGACGGGACTTCCCACAGGCGCCACACGAACAGCTCTACCTGGCGGTCACCGCGGTGTTCCGGTCGTGGAACGCCGAACGCGCCGTGATCTACCGGCGCCGCGAACACATCCCGGACCACCTGGGCACGGCCGTCAACGTGATGGCGATGGTCTTCGGCAACCGCGGCGACGACTCCGGCACCGGTGTCGCCTTCACCCGCGACCCGGCCACGGGCCGGCGCGGCGTCTACGGCGACTACCTGCAGAACGCTCAGGGCGAGGACGTCGTCGCCGGCATCCGCAACACGATGAGCCTGCACCGGCTGGCCGACCTCGACCCGCACAGCTACCGGCAGCTGATGTCCATCATGGAGCGTCTCGAGCAGCGCTACCGCGACCTGTGCGACATCGAGTTCACCATCGAGCGCGGCAAGCTGTGGATGCTGCAGACGCGGGTCGGCAAGCGCACACCG
>NZ_JBFAZH010001761.1:0-1141 GCF_040681735.1 Actinoplanes sp. NPDC051633
GGTGGCCAACACCAACCTGCACGTCACGGTCGCCAACCACACGAAGGACGTCGGCGTCACCGCGGCCTACGCCCGGACCCTGATGTGGTACGCCGCCAAGGCCGGCAACGCGGCCGCGAAGACCGCGGCGAAGGGCCTGATCGACGGCCTGAACGCGAACGCCGACGCGCAGGGCGTGTCGGTGGCCGAGGAGCAGGGCCACTTCTCCCGGTTCGACGACGTCTTCAACGCGTCGACCGGCCAGGGCGTCTACATCCCGCCGGGCTGGTCCGGCACGATGCCCAACGGTGACGCGATCCGGCCCGGGGTGAGCTTCCTGGACATCCGGTCGTTCTACAAGAACGACAAGGACTGGCCCAAGGTTCAGGCCTACCTCGACGGCGGACCGGCACCGATCTTCAACTATCACCGGTTCTGGGCGCAGGCCGACGTAGCGATGGCCTACGCCGACTACAGCCGCCTCTTCCCGACCGGCTGATCCGGCACAACCGGCCTCTGAGCTGCTCTGCTTCCTGATTCGGGAGGCAGAGCAGCCCACTGTGGACACCGATCTGAGCGGCGTGGAGGTCCGGCGCAGCCGGCTGCCCGGAGCTCCCGCCCGCGCGCTGGCCGGCGTCCAGGACGGCGTCGTGCACCTGCCGCCCGGCGGATTCGACCCGGGCACCCCGGTCGGTCAGGCGCTGCTGGCGCACGAACTCACCCACGTGGTCCAGCAGTCGGCGGACACGGCCCTGCCGAGCGGCCCTGGGCCGGACCATGCCGACCGCCACCGGCCGGTGGGCGTCGCACCGGCCGGCATGGCGCAGCACTCGATCTCGTGCACGCCGGGCAGCCGGTCGGCCCCGTCCGCGGCCACCTCCTTCGCCGACGTCCAGACGGTGTTCAACACCTCGGCCGACGCGGCGGCGCGCACCACCGCGCTGACCAACGGCATCGCCACCGCTCGGGCCAACGCCTCCCGGTCGTTCCGCAACGCCGACAAGCCGCCGGTGTCCACGCTGCGCAAGCAGTACGAGAAGGAGACCGGCGCGGATGTGCCGGACAACCCGCACATCGGGGTCAGCCGGGATGACGTCGAGCGGGTCTACCGGGCGTGGGCGGAGAATCCCGGATCCGCGGAACCGCCGAGGGAGCTGCTCGC
>NZ_JBFAZH010001762.1:0-1138 GCF_040681735.1 Actinoplanes sp. NPDC051633
GCGAAACGCCCAAATACACCCGGTATTAGGGCGAGTCGCGGCCGATGTCAGCCACGCTCTGGCCCTCGCCGCAGCCGCGGGCCAATTTCAAAACAGACCCTAACTGCCGGTGTGCTTGCGGATCCGGTCGTGGAGGGCGGCCAGAGCGGCCGCGTCCGGGATGGCTTCGCGCTGCAGGGCTTGCGCCGCTCTGGACCAGGCCCGGAGCGCGCCGTCGGGGTCGCGGTTCTCGTCATGGCACTCACCGAGCCGGGTGAGCACCTCCGCCGCCAGCGGGAAGGCCTGAATGTCCTCGGCGAGCGATGCCGCGGTGGCGAAGCACTCGATCGCGTCGTCGAACGAGCCCGCCATGCGATGACACTCGCCGACGCTGTCCCAGGTGATGGCCAGTCCGGTCAGGTCCGAGGCCGCCTCCAGGAGGGTGAGGGCTTCCTGGCAGAGCTGCTTCGCCTTCTCCGGGTGCCCCATCTGGATCAGATCCCAGCCGGCTCCGTTGAGTGCCCGGCCGGTGCCGACGGTGTCGCCGATCTCCGCGCATATCGACAGCGAGGTGTTCGCCAGGTCGAGCGCCTCCTGGAAATCGCCCGCCGTCAGAGACCAGTCGGAACTGGTGAGGAACACGTCGGCTTCGCCGGAGCGGTCGTCGGCCTCCTTGAAGAACTGCGCCGCCTCGTCCAGCACGTACGCCGCGGACGTGTGATCGCCCAGGCCGTACAACGCCCGGGCGAGGCTCAGCGCCGAGTGGCCGGCCTGGTCGCTGCCCAGCGCGGAGGACGCACGAAGTCCGAGCTCCTGGATGTCGCGCTGGCGTGCCCAGGCGCCGCGGCGCTTGAGGTACGGCGCGAGGGAGTCCGTCAACGACCAGCACGTGGCCGCATCACCGCGCGCGTGTGCCTCCCGCGCGAGTTCGGCCAGGATGAACTCGTTGCGGGTGAACCAGGACAAGGCCTGCTCGACGGCCGGCACGGTCATCGGTGACGCCTGCGCTGCCCGGTTCTCGCCGGGCCACGTTCGCTGACGACGGCGGATGTCCAGGGAATCGGCGGCGCCGGCGGCCGGCGGCCGGGAGTTCTCGGATATCCGGTGGACGTCGCCGGTGTGGACCGCCCGGGGGTCCAAGCGGGGGATCACCAAGGCG
>NZ_JBFAZH010001763.1:0-1136 GCF_040681735.1 Actinoplanes sp. NPDC051633
GTGGCGATGGTGTCCACAAAGGACTTGTCCAGCTTGAGCGTGTCGACGGGCACCCGGTGCAGGTAGCTCAGCGACGAGTACCCCGTGCCGAAATCGTCGATCGAGACCTTGATCCCGGCGTGCCGCAACCGGGCGATGCCGGTCGCGATCTCCTCCTGCTCACCGAGCAACAGGCTTTCGGTGATCTCCAATGTGAGCAGGTGCGGCGGGAGACCGCCGTCGGCGAGCTCCTGGAAGACCTGTTCGATGAACCCGGGCGCGCGGAACTGCCGGACCGACACGTTGACGCTCACGTACGGGGTCTCCGCCGGGGCGAGCCGCTGCCATTCGGCAGCGCCGGCGATAGCGGTCCGCAGCACCCACGCGCCGAGCTCGACGATGAGACCGGACTCCTCGGCGACGGGAATGAACGCCGCCGGTGACACCATGCCGCGGGTCGGGTGCGGCCACCGCAGCAGCGCCTCGAATCCCACCGTCCGGCCGGTCCGCAGGTCGACGATCGGCTGGTAGTACAGCACGAAGGCTCGGTCGGCGTAGGCCCGATCGAGATCGGTGCGCAGCTGCATCCGGTCGATCACTTCGGCGTGCAACACCGCCTCATAGCGTCGCCAACGCTCCGTGCTCGCCTTTGCCGTGTCCAATGCGACGTCTGCCTGGCTGAGCAGGTCCTTGGCCGTGCCGGCATGTGCGGTCGTCGCCACGCCGCAGCGCAGGTGCGCGCTCACCACACTGCCGCCCACCTGGTACGGCTCGTCGGACGCGCCGACCACCAGTGCGGCGAGGCGTTCCACCTCGGCAAGGTCGGGCACCTCCTCGAGCACGGCACCGAACTCGTCGGCGCCCAGGCGCGCGACCGTGCCGTAACCGCCGAGCACACCGGAGAGCCGGTCGGCCACCGCGATCAACAGTTCGTCGCCCACCTCGTGGCCCATCGTGTCGTTGACGACCCGGAAATCGTCGACGTTGATCACCATGACCGCGCAGACGCCGTCGGTGTGCCCGGCCTGCGCGGCGGCGACGTCGTCCTGGAATTGCAGCCGGTTGCCCAGGCCGGTCAACGGGTCCAGATAGGCCCGCCTGATCAACTCCTGTTCCAGCCGGTGCCGTTGCGTGACGTCGCGCACGGTGAGAACCAG
>NZ_JBFAZH010001764.1:0-1136 GCF_040681735.1 Actinoplanes sp. NPDC051633
CATCGCCCGGTCCCACGCCTCAGGGCGCATGGTCTTCTGCAGGTCGGTCAGCTCGCTCTCGTCGTTGAGACCACGCAACACGCCGATCTCCTGCGACGCGAAGCCCATCTCGGCAAGCTCGTTGGTATTCCAGGCCATGAACAGCTTGCCCTCGGCCGCCCGCCGCGTCTGGTAGGGCACGGACTTGCCGGTGTTCGGGTCCTCGTCCATGACCCGCAAGACATCCAGGTCGTCGTCGATCTCGAGCCGCAGCCGTTCGGCGCGACGGTATACGGCGTCGTGCTCGCCGAACAGCAGAAGAACGATCCGTCTCCCGACATGCCGCCAGATCACCCGGTGGCCGTCATTCGTGACGTACGAGGTGAATGTGTCCGGTTGGGCCTTCTTCACCGCGTGGGTCTTGAGCTTCGGGTTGTGGAACGGCTTCTCGAAAAGCTCGTCGATGACCTTGAACATCGCCGCTTGGATCTCCGGCCGATTCGAGTACCGGTCAGTGCAATCCTTGAAGGTCGGCGTGCGACAGAGCAGGTACATCCATCCTCCGTAGCCAACGGGATCCGTCTGGACGGTACCGGCGTACGAAGACGCAGATCACGGAAACGGCTGATCGTCTTCCACATCCGACGAGCCTGGGTGACGATGTCCTCGAGCCCATGACTGGCAGATCAAGGGCGACCCGCAGTGGCCATCACGCAGCCAGGCACGAACCACCGCGCTGCGAGACGGTTCGGCGTAGCTGACCCGCGGTCAGGCGGTCCGGCGAAGCGGGCCCGGATCAGGTTCGCCGAGCAGTCTGACCACGCTGGCTGCACCTGCGTAGTGTGCGTAAGCCGCCTGAATCGGGGGAGTGGGGTTCCCGACCAGGCTTTCGCTGCGCAAGTCCCGCGGCCCTCGTCGCCGTAGATCGACGAGATAGCCGTTGCTCACTTCGCTGGCGAGCAGCTTCTCGTGATCGCCGTACAGGTGCTTGAAGTCGTAGTTCAGGCCCATCTCAATCACGATGGCGGCTTCGATATGCCCGCCATCGAATCGCCAGACATCTGCGGCGGCGATCTGGTTCGGGCTCAGAATTGCAAGATCGAAGTTGCCGCGACCGTTCTTCCCGGGCCGGGGCCGGGTTTCGGGCCACTCCTTAT
>NZ_JBFAZH010001765.1:0-1136 GCF_040681735.1 Actinoplanes sp. NPDC051633
ATCACCGTCGACCAGACGATCGAGATCGAGGGCGCGCCGAAGCCCGCGGTCGTCGTGCGCGGCCTGTACCGGTTCTACGCATAGCAGCGGCCACCGGCGAGGAGCATGCGATGCACCGACACGGAATCGGCACCTGGCTGGCCAAACGCCGGCTGAGGTCCCCGGACAAGACCGCCCTCATCTACGGCGACGGGTCGACCATGACGTATCGGCAGCTCGCCGACGGCGCCGACCAGGTCGCATCCTTATTGTCGGACCGCGGCATCCGCACCGGCGACGTGGTGGCCCACCTGGGCGAGAACAGCCCCGAGTTCCTGCAGGTGATGTTCGGCGCCGCGCGACTGGGTGCGGTCTTCGTACCGGTCAACACGCGGCTCGCCGAGCCCGAGATCACGCACGTCTTGGCGGACTCGAACGCCCGCGTCCTGTTCTACGACCCCGCGTTCGGCGACCGCACGTCCACAGCGGCGGCGGGAATCCCTCATGTCGTCGTCACGGATGAGGGGAGCGCCGACTCCCCCGGTCTCACCCGGCTGCTGAGCACGACGACCGTCTCCGACCAGCTCCCCGACGTCGGGGTCACGCCAGAGGACCCGGCCGCGATCATCTACACCTCCGGCACGACCGGGCGGGCCAAGGGCGCCGTGCTGACCCACGGGAACCTGACGTGGGTCGCCGTCAACTGCATCGTCGACTACGACATCGTGTCGAGCGACGTCGCGCTGATGATCTCGCCGCTGTTCCACGTCGCGTCGCTCGGCATGGGGGCGCTCCCGGCCATCCTCAAGGGCGCCACGCTGGTTCTCGAGCAGGGGTTCGTGCCGGAGCGTGCGCTCGCGCAGATCGAGCGGTACGGGGTCACGATGCTCAGCGGAGTGCCGACGACGTACCAGCTCATGGCCGACCACCCGGCCTTTGCCTCGACCGATCTCTCGACGCTGGCGAAACTCACCTGCGGCGGTTCGCCGGTGCCCACTCGCGTCCTCGACGCGTACGAGGCGCGGGGCCTGTCGTTCTCGCAGGGGTACGGCATGACCGAGACATCGCCGGGCGCGACCAGTCTGCCGCCGGCGATGACCCGCGCCAAGCAGGGCAGCGTCGGCCTTCCCCACTTCTTCACCGACGTCCGGGTCACC
>NZ_JBFAZH010001766.1:0-1135 GCF_040681735.1 Actinoplanes sp. NPDC051633
CGGTGATCTCGAGCGCAGCTTCCTCGTGCGGGATCCCCTCGGCGTAGCGGCCGAGCCGGTAGAACAGATGGCCGAGGTGGCCGTGCGCGTTGGCCGCCTCGACGCTGGTCGCGCCTCGCAGGCTGATCGTGATGTCGAGATAGCGGCGCTGATAGGTGATCGCCACGTCGTCGTGGCCGGCCGCGCCGTTGGTCTCGACCAGTTGATCGAGCCGGTCGAGCAGTTCGGCGGCATCCCGGCCGTACTCCAGCTCCTCGATCCGCAATGCTCTTTTCAGCAGTGGCAACGCTTCCTCGTGCCGGCCCAGCTCGGTCAACACCTCGGCCAGCTCGCTCAACCGGAACGCCACATCGATGTGGTCGCGGTGCAGCGCCTTCTGCGTGACCATCACCGCGTTCCGGAAGGCCTCCACCGCTTCGTCGTAACGCTCCAGCGTGCGGTACGCGCGGCCCAGACGATCCCACCCGATCGCCACGTCGAGGTGCTCGTCGCCGAAGGTGTCCCGGGAAATCCTGACCGCCCGCAGCAGCAACGGCACCGCCTCGTCGGTCCGGTCGAGGGCCATCAGGCTGTTGGCCAGACCGCCCAGCCGGACCGCGACGTCCCGTTGGTAGGGGCCGTAGATCCGCTGGGTGATGACCAGCGCCTCCCGGTCCAGACCCAGCGCCTCCTCGGTCCGTTCCAGCAGCCGGTACATGACGGCCAGGCTGCCCATCCGGGAGGCCGTCTCGGGATGCTCCCGGCCCCGGCTGGCCGTCGTGATCCGCAGGGCCTCCTCCTCCAGGGCCGCGGCCTCCTCGATCCGGTCCAGCGCGTGGTAGGTCGAGGCCAGGTTGTCGAGCGCGACCGCGATGTCGGGGTGGTCCTCCTCCAGCGACGTACGCGCGATCGCCAAGGCCTTCTCCCGCAACGGCAACGCCTTCTCGTCATCGTCGAGCGCGCTGTAACTCGCGGCCAGACCGCCGTACAACGAGGAGAGGTCGGGGTGGTTCTCGCCCAGCCGCTTCTCACCGATCGCGACCGCCTGCTGGTTGAGCACGACCGCCTTGTCCGGGCTGCCCAGCTCGCGGTAGCTGGCGGCCAGCGCGCTCATCCGAAAGGCGAGCACGATGTGATCGGCTGCGTAATGCTGCCG
>NZ_JBFAZH010001767.1:0-1131 GCF_040681735.1 Actinoplanes sp. NPDC051633
CGCCTGGGTGACGACAACGCCCTGCTCGAGGTGGTGAGCAGTGCCAACGTGGCGTGCGGTTTCCACGCCGGCGACCCGCGCACCCTGCTGGCGACGTGCGAGCGGGCGGTCACCCACGGGGTCGTGATCGGCGCGCAGGTCGGCTATCGCGACCTGCCGGGCTTCGGCCGCCGGTTCATCGACTACGAGCCCGCCGACCTCACCGCCGACGTGCTCTATCAGCTGTCGGCGCTGGACGGGCTGGCCCGCGTGGCCGGCGACCGGGTCCGCTACATCAAGCCGCACGGCGCGCTCTACAACGCGATCGTTCATCACGAGCGGCAGGCGGCGGCGGTGGTCGAGGCGATCTGCCGCTACAACCCGCGCCTGCCGGTGCTGCACCTGCCCGACTCGGTGTTCAGCCGGGTCGCGATCGACGCCGGCCTGCGCGTGCGCACCGAGGCGTTCGCCGACCGCGGGTACACCCCGGAGGGCACGCTGGTGTCGCGGCGCTCCGAGGGAGCACTGCTGTCCGATCCCGCTCTGGTCGCGGAGCGGATGGTGCGGCTGGTCACCCGCGGCGAGCTGGTCGCGGTCGACGGGACGGTGCTCCAGGTACGCGCGGACAGCATCTGCGTGCACGGCGACACCCCGGGCGCGGTGACGATGGCCCGGGCGGTCGCGAAGGCCCTCGCCGACGCCGGCGTCCACATCGAGCCCTTCGTGCCGCGATGACGCCCGCACAGTGGCGCGGCCGCTTCCGGGCGGGGGAGGTGCGGCCCACCGCCGGGCTGGCACCCGGCGTGGCCCAGGCGAACCTCATCGCGGTGCCCCGCGACTGGGCCTGGGACATGCTTCTCTACGCCCAGCGCAACCCCAAGCCGTGTCCGGTGCTGGACGTCGGCTCGTTCTCCACGCCGCTGGCCCCGACGGCCGACCTGCGCACCGACCTGCCGCTGTACCGGGTGTGGCGCGACGGCTCCCTCGAGGCGGAGGTTCCCGACGTCACGCGGTGGTGGCGGGACGACCTGGCCGCCTTCCTGATCGGCTGCAGCTTCAGCTTCGAGGCGGCGCTGATCGCCGCCGGGATCGAGGTACGGCACATCTCGGCCGGCACCAACGTGCCGATGTACCGCACATCGGTCGTCTGCC
>NZ_JBFAZH010001768.1:0-1130 GCF_040681735.1 Actinoplanes sp. NPDC051633
GCCGCTCGCCGCTATCGTGCTGGTGCTGGTGGCCGGCCCGGTTTCCGCCATCGTGCTGTACGGCCCGATCGCGCGGGCCGGGCGGGGGTCGGCCGGGCTGGTGTTTCTCGCGGTGGGCGGGTGGGCGCTGGCCGACCCCGGCGGGTACGCGGGGATCTGGCCGGCCGGGGTCAGCAAGGACGGCTTCGACCTGAGCAGACCGGGGTACGCGCTGGCCGCGATGCTGGCGATCCCGCTGCTGTGCACGGCGTTGAGCGCGCGGCGCTGGGAGGGCTACCAGCCTCCGAAGATCCCGATCTTCGGCACCCTGGGCCGGGCCCGCGGGGCAGCCGCGGCGCCGGGCACCCCGGTGGCAGCCGAACGCACGGCGGTCATCACCCCGGCCGACCCGACGGAGATCATCCCGGTCTCCCAGACCCCTCCCCCGGCCACCGGCGCACCCGTCGCCGTTCCCTCGCCGGGGATCGCGGACCCGGCGCCGGCCGACTCGTCGGCGCATGAGGACGAACCCACTTTGGCGCCCACGGGCGACGAGCCGACGGCCGTCGTCGTCCCGGCAGCCGACGCGGACGACCAGCCCACCGCCGCCGACGAGAACGCGGACGAGACCACGCTGGTTCCCACCGGCGACGAACCGACCGCCGTCGTCGTCCCCGCGGCCGACGCGGACGACCAGCCCACCGCCGCCGTCACGGCTGCGGAGGAGGACGCAGACGAAACCACACCGGCTTCGTCGGCTGACGAGCCGACGGTCGTCGTTGTGCCGGCAGCCGAGGCGGATGACCAGCCCACGGCGGTCGTCGCCTCCGCGGGCGAGAAAGCGGACGAAACCACACCGGCCCGCACTGACGAAGAACCGACTGTCGTCGTGCCTTCGGCCGGCGTACAGGATCAGCCCACAGCCGATGTGCCGCGCAGCGGTGCAGCCGACAGCGAGCTCGCGGACGCGGGTGAGCCGGAAGCGCAACGGACGGCCGAGCCGGTGGTCGAGCAAGAGAAGTCGGAGCCGACGGTGCTCGTCGCCGTCGACAGCACCGGCGAGGCGACCACGACGGCCTTCTCCGCCGAGGACCCGCAGGCGACGTCGGACGACGCGGAAACGGGCGAGGAAGCGACAGCGGGCGTCCCGG
>NZ_JBFAZH010001769.1:0-1129 GCF_040681735.1 Actinoplanes sp. NPDC051633
TGGTGCCCGGCCGCACGATGAAGAAGTCGGCCAGCGAGATCGAGGTGCCGGCCGGCGTCTTGTTGTACCAGCTGGTACCCGTGCTGTTCTGCCGCAGGGCCGGCACGAACACCCGGTACTCACCGTTCGCGAAGTACAGGAACGGCTTCTCGCGTACCACCGGGGTGGTGCTGATGACGGTGTGCGACGGGTTCGGGAAGTGGTTCGGCGGTGCGCCCTGCACGCCCTGGAACACCATGTTCCAGACCGAGCCGCTCCAGCTGCCGAACTCGCTGTTGCGCGAGTACCACTGCTGCTGGGAGCCGGAGACGACCGCGCCGTCCACCTTGGTGTCCGCCATCAGACCGCCACTGGACCAGCCATCCCCGCCGTTCCAGAGCTGAATCTGATTCTGCGCGCCCCGCAGATGCATGCGGCGGTAGGGCGCGGCCTGGGAGACCGCATACCGCTCCACGGTGGTTCCGGCCGGCAGCGTCACGGACAGGTTCTCCGCGGTACGCCAGAAGTTCTGCGTCGCGTTGCCGTTCATCCAGAAGGCCTCGACGCGCACGTCGCCGTTGAGGTTGACGTCGTCCGGCGACATGCCGAGGCCGGCGACCTGGGTGAAGAAGCCGAGGTTGACGTCGGCGGTGTAGCTGCCGGGCTTGAACAGCACCGCATAGCGCTCGGGGCCGAACTGGTTGGTCTCCTGCGCGGTGAAGAGCTGGTTGAGCCGGCCCTGGATGGTGGAGGTCGGCGTCGACGGGTCGTAGACGTTGACGTTCGGGCCGAAGTTCGGGTTGCGCGGGTCGGTCGGCTCGACCGGGTCGGTCGGCCCGCCGGTGGTCTCGGCGAACACCCTCAGCTCCCAGAGCGAGTAGCCGTAGCCGGTGCCGCGCTGGGTGCCGTAGACGCGGAGGTACCGCCCGGTGCCGGCGACGGTCAGCGTCTGGTTGCCGCCGGTGCTCGTGGTGGTGGAGTAGGCGGTGGTCCAGGTGCTGCCGTTGGCGCTGGTCTGGATCTGGAAGGCCTTGCCGTACGCGGCCTCCCACTGCAGGCCGACCTGGCAGATGGTGGTGCTGGTGCCGAGGTCGACCTGGATCCACTGCGGGTCGCTGAACTGGCTCGACCAGCGGGTGCCGGTGTTGCC
>NZ_JBFAZH010001770.1:0-1128 GCF_040681735.1 Actinoplanes sp. NPDC051633
CGTCACCCAGCTCGTCCCGCAACCGCCCGATCACGTTGCCGCTCTCGTGGATGGCCGGGGCGTCCGGCGCCAGCGCGGCCTCCGCGTCCAGGACCGCCGGCAGCACCTCCCACTCGACCTCGATCCGCCGGCAGCCCTCCTCGGCCGCGCCCTCCGTCTCGGCCACCACCGCGGCGACCCGCTGACCGGCGAAGCGCATCACGTCGTCGAGCAGCCGGGTGTCGGCCGGGTCCTCCTCGGGATGCTCGTGCCGCGCGGTGGAGAACAGCCGGTCCGGGGCGTCGTCGTGGGTGAACACCGCCACGACGCCGTCGACCGCGAGCGCCGCGCGGGTGTCGATGGACCGGATCCGGGCGTGCGCGTGCGGCGAGCGCAGCACCTTGAGATGCAGCGTCCCCGGCACGTCGAGATCGAAGGTGTAGCGCGCCCGTCCGGTGACCACCTGTGGCCCGGCCGGCGCGGGCAGACTGGCACCGACAGCTTCGCCGGGCCTCGGCTCGTCCACATTGCACACTCCGGCGATCGCGTCGCCGATCGCCCGGTATCCGGTGCAGCGGCACAGATTTCCCTTGAGCGACCGCGGCAGATCGGCGAGCCGCCGGTCGTCGAGCGCGGCGGTGGTCATGATGAACCCGGCGGTGCAGAATCCACATTGGAAGCCCTGCGCGTCGAGGAACCGCTGCTGCACCGCATGCAGCCCGTCCGGCGGGGCGAGCCCCTCGATCGTGGTGACCCGGCGGCCCTGCGCGCGGAACGCCGGGTACAGGCACGAATGCACCGGCTCGCCGTCCACATGGACCGTGCATGCGCCGCAGTCGCCGGTGTCGCAGCCCTTCTTGACACCGAAGCAGCCGCGCTCCCGCAGATAGGTCCGCAGGCACTGCCCGGGCCGCGGCGGCTCGGCGTGCTCGGTCCCGTTGACGATCACGCCCATGGCACCTCCGCTCCGCGGCCCCGACCTCGGTGTGCGCTCATGCGGCCAGTTCCCGGCGGATCTGCTCCGCATACTCCCTGGTGAGGTGCCGCCGCCAGGCGGGCAGACCGTGCACGTCGTCCACGTAGGCGTCGACCGGGATCCGCTCCGCCAGCGCGACCTGCAGCGTCTCACCCTCCGGCAGCTCGTCGAAG
>NZ_JBFAZH010001771.1:0-1128 GCF_040681735.1 Actinoplanes sp. NPDC051633
AGCCGGCCTGCTCTGCCAGCGCCCCTTCGGTCACCTGTCCGTCGTTCAAGATCTAGTAGTAGGCGGGCGTTAACGCAATTCTGGCGCCCGCCCCCGCGGCCGCCGAGGCGGTGCTGCAGGTGGCGCCGGAGATGCGCGAGGTGGCGCGGGAGGGCCGCGCGGCGATCCGCCGGTCGGTCGAGCACATCGTCAAGTCGGGCGTGCGGCAGATCATCGACATCGGATCCGGCCTGCCGACGGGTGAGAACGTGCACGACATCGCGCACGCCATCGACCCGTCGGTCCGGGTGGTCTATGTGGACCTCGACGACGTCGTGGTGATCCACGGCCGGGCGCTGCTGTCGTCGCCGCGGACCGCGATGATCCGCGGCGACGTCTGCGACCCGTCGCCGCTGCTCAACGACCCCGAGCTGCGAGCGCTGATCGATCTCGGCCGGCCGGTCGGCGTGCTGATGATGTACCTGCTGCACCTCATCCCCGACACGGCCGGGCCGCAGGCGGCGGTGGCACAGCTGCGCGACGCCCTCGCGCCGGGCAGCATGCTCTCGATCACGCACGCGGCCAACGACCGGCGGCCCGAGTACGTGGCCCGCATCTCGGCCATCTACGCGCGGGCGAACCAGCCGTTCACCCCGCGTGGCAAGGACGAGATCGCCGCGTTCTTCGGTGACTGGGAGCTGGAGGAGCCCGGGCTGGTCAACGTGTGGCCGTACCGGACCCCGCCGCCGGCCATGAACCCCGAGCTGCTCGACCTGGGCTACTCCAGCGTCGCCGTCAAGCGCTGACGTCCACGATCACCTTGCCCACGGCGCCGTCCTCGACGGCCTGCTGCGCGGCGCCGGTCTCGGCCAGCGGGAAGCGCAGCAGCGGCAGCCCGTGCTCTTCACCGACCGGCAGCGCGCCGTCGCGCACCGCGGCGTTGACGTCCTCGGCACCGGCCGCCAGCGCCTCCTGCCCCACCGTGTAGAGCACGAGGAACTGGTACCGGACGTTGAGCATCATGCTCTGCCGGACGCTCAGCTCCAGCTTGGCGCCCCCGTCGTCGGCATAGCTCGCGATCGTGCCGTGGTTCTTGAGCACCGCGAGGTCGAGGTCGATGTTCTTCGCCACGGCGACGTCGACAATGAT
>NZ_JBFAZH010001772.1:0-1128 GCF_040681735.1 Actinoplanes sp. NPDC051633
CTGGGCGGCGCTGCTGGGCATCTCCGTCGCCACCCCGCCGGTCGTTCTGCTGATCGAGGCGGTCAACGGCACGGTTCGCGATGGCGTGGTGATCGCCGTGACCGGTGCGATCACGCTTCTGCTCACCATCACGCGGCTGACCGACTCGGTGACCCTGAACGGCCAGGCCTTGACGCGTGAGCGCGGCTTGCGGCAGGCGAGCGCCGCGCTGGTCGCCGCCGCCGACACGGCGGCCGTGGACGAGGCCGTCCGAGCCGCGATCGCCCAGCTCATGCCGCCGGACGCCATCCGCAGCATCGACTTCGCGGTCGACAACCGTAAGCTCGCGTTGGAAGCGGTGCCCGGCCTGGAGGCCGGCCCGCCGCCCCGCAGCTGGTGGATCGAGGACGCGGACCGCGACTATGCCACGCTGGTCTGCCCGCTCTGGCTGGAGCCGCTCGCCGTCGCCCGGCCCAGCGGCGGCGCCCTGATCCTGGTGGGTCGCCGGGACACCCTGACCGCCACTCGCGACACCCTCGAGGTGCTGGCCGGTCAGGCGGCGCTCGCGCTGGATCGCATCTCCCTGGTGGAGGCGGTCGGCCGCCGCGACAGCGATCTCTATCTGCGCGCGGTGATCCGGAACAGCGCGGACATCATGGTGGTGATCGACGAGGATCAGCGCATCCGGTACGCCAGTCCGTCGCTGCGCGATCTGCTCGGCGCCGACGACCTTCCACCGCTGGCCACCCTCGACGATCTGGTGCATCCGGACGATCGCAACCAGCTGCGTCAGGCCTTCCACAGCTCCGGCGACGGTGTGGTGTTCTGCTCGCTGATGCGGGCGGACGACAGCCAGGTGCTGGTCGAAGTCACGTACCGTGACCTGCGCGAGGACCGCCTGGTCCAAGGGTTTGTAGTGACGATGCGGGATTTCACCCAGGGCCATGAGCGGGACGAGCAGCTGCCCCATGGCGACAACCTGGAAGAGTTACCGGCCCGGGTGAACCGGCGCAGCGCTCGACACAAGTTCCGCTACTAGCCCCGCCCGTCACCTGGAAAGGGGTGGCGAAGCATCGCGTCTGTTTCGGGATCGGGCAGGAGTTCCCGCACCTCCTGCGCGCAGCGGCAAGCGCCCGCGATCTTGGCAGC
>NZ_JBFAZH010001773.1:0-1127 GCF_040681735.1 Actinoplanes sp. NPDC051633
CCGGGACAGCTTCGTGCGTGCCAACGGGTGCACGGCACAGAATCCGCCGGAGCCGGCGCAGGGCAGCGGAACCCACATCACCACCACCTACTCGGGCTGCCGGGCCGGATACCCGGTCCAGTGGGCCGCCCACGACGGCGACCACGTTCCCCTCCCGGTGGACCGCAACGCCTCGACGTCGTGGGTCGCGGCCGAGGTGTGGCAGTTCTTCACCCAGTTCGGCAGCACGACGCCGCCCTCGTCGCCGTCGTCGCCCACCTCGCCGGACCCGGGCAGCCCGCAGCCCGGTGGGCCGTGCAGCGTCACCAGCACGGTCAACGCCTGGGGCAACGGGCTGACCGCGAACCTCACCGTCACCAACACCGGCAGCTCGGCCATCAACGGCTGGACCCTGGCCTTCAGCCTCGCGCCGGGTCAGACCATCACCAACGGCTGGAGCGCCACCTACTCGCCCAGCTCGGGACGGGTCACGGCGACCAATGTCAGCTACAACGCGGCCCTGGCGCCCGGCGCGTCGGTGAGCTTTGGATTCCAGGCCACGCACTCCGGCAACGCCGGGGCGCCGACCGCGTACGCCCTCAACGGCTCAAGCTGCACCACCGGCTGACGCCGGGACCGCACGGACCGAACCGGACAGGCGGCCGGCCTCGCCCACTTAGTCGGCCGCCTTTCCGCATCGGCTTGATGTGAGCGCTAACAACCAAACGGCAAGGAGCGACGAAATGAGTGCACCCGGAGCTCTGTTGCGGCGAGGGTCTGTGGCAATGACCGCCATGCTCGCACTATTGGCCGGCGTGGCGATCACGCTCGTGAATGTCCCGGCCGTGTCGGCCGCGACGATCGACACCAGCGCCTGGTACGTGCTGGTCAACCGCAACAGCGGCAAGGCGCTCGACGTGTACAACCTGGCCACCAACGACGGCGCCCGGATCACCCAGTGGTCACGCAACGACGGCAACCAGCAGCAGTGGCAGTTCGTCGACTCCGGCGGCGGCTACTACCGGCTCAAGTCGCGGCTGTCCGGTAAGGTCCTCGACGTCTCCGGCCGGTCCACCGCGGACGGCGGCGCCATCGTCCAGTGGACCGACAACAACGCCACCAACCAGCAGTTCAGCATCCAGGACATC
>NZ_JBFAZH010001774.1:0-1125 GCF_040681735.1 Actinoplanes sp. NPDC051633
GTGGAGAACACACAGCCCAGGTGCCCGACGATGCCGTTCTGGCCACAGTCGTGGATGGTGTTGCGCCGCACGATGTGCGAGCCGATGTGCTCGGCATCCCAGCCGATCTGCCGGGCCGAGAACACGGACTCGAGCTGGTACTGATAGCCCGGCCTGTCGCCCCGCAGGGTCGCGTAGTTGTGGCCCGTTGACGCTTCCTTGCCGAGGGAAACCGCCGAGCACTTCGCGTCGTGGATGACGTTGTCCTCGATGATCCAGCCCTTTGCCCAGTTCGGTCCGATGAGGCCCGGCTGGTCGGCCGTCGGCGGGGTCCACGGACATGCGGCCTGCGCCAGCTCGAAGCCGCGAACGGTGATGTAGTCGACGTGGTGCTCGGTGGGATAGAAGACGGAGCGGCGGACGTTGATCTCGACGAGCTCCTCGTTCGGGTCGGCACCCTGGAAGTTCGCCCAGATCGTCGTCTCGTCCGGTCCCACCTCGGCGTACCAGACGTAGCGCGTCTGCTCGGGGTTGCGGACGGGATCGGGCGTCTCGGTCCAGTCGTCGAGCACTTCGGTGCGCAGCGGCGGATCCGACACGTCGGGCAGGCTGACCGCCTCGTAGAAGCTCAGCCCGTTCAGGTAGACGTCGCCGAGATGCTTGCGCGGGGAATCCTGCTCCGGATAGACGATCCAGTCGCCGTTGATCTCTTCGGCGTAGGGGTTGAACGAGCCGAAGAGCGAGTTCGGCACCGACACGCTCCACACCGTCTCGTTCACCCGCGTCCACCCGGTCACCCGCTCCGACCCCTTGATGACCACGTGCTCGCCGGCCGCGGCCTGGTACGTGATGCGCCGCCGATCACTGAGGCCACCGCGCTGCGGCCGCACCCACTCGCGATACTCGCCGGCATGGACCACGATCGTGTCCCCCGGCTGCGCGACGGCGGCGGCTCGATTGATGGTGCGGAACGGGCCGGCCTCGGAGCCGTCCGCCACGTCAGACCCCGATTTCGCGACATGAAGAACCGATGTCATCGTCTACTGAACCTTTCTGATGCGTACGAGCGCGGGTCGGCTGAGCACGGTCAAGGCAACCCGGAACGCCGTCCGCGAGCGGCCGGCGTTCCGGGTCGTGCGGGTACCG
>NZ_JBFAZH010001775.1:0-1124 GCF_040681735.1 Actinoplanes sp. NPDC051633
AGCAAGAGGCAAATGAAAAACAAGAAAATGCATTATCTGATTATTATTCTTTCATCCGCGGTCCGGCCGGTGTTCACCACGGCCGACACGCGGATCGTCTACGGCACCACGGTGCACCGCAACATCGCCTACTCCTACAAGCGCATGGTCGACGACGCGAAGAAGGCCGGCATCTCGATCTCGGGCGGCGGATTCCGCACCAGGCAGCGCCAGATCGAACTCCGCAAGATCAACGGCTGCCCGGACATCTACACGGCGCCGGCGTCGTCGTGCCGCGTCCCGACCGCGATCCCGGGCCGCTCGTTGCACGAGCTCGGCCTGGCCGTCGACATCACCTCGGGCGGCAAGTCGCTCACCAGGAGCAGCGCGGCCTTCAAGTGGCTGCAGGTCCACGCCGACGAGTACGGCCTCGTCAACCTGCCCTCCGAGGCCTGGCACTGGTCCATCACCGGCGGCTGACCCGCCGGCCACTCCGCGACGCGAGGTATTGCTGCCACAGCAGTCGCGCGGCGACCGCTCGCCACGGTCGCCACGCCTCGGCTCGAGCGGTGGTCTCGGCCGGGGAGGGCAACGCCGGCAGCTCCCACAGCGCGGCGATCCCGGCGGCGACGGCGAGGTCGCCGGCCGGCCAGGCGTCGGGACGGCCGAGCGCGGAGAGGCGGTAGATCGCCGCGGTCCACGACCCGATGCCCAACACCGAACGCAGCGCCGCGTCGACATCGTCGTCGTCGAGCTCGGGCAGCGCTTCCAGCACGAGCGATCCGTCCTGGACGGCGGTCGCCAGGGCGCGGGCGTACCGCGCCTTCTGCCGGCTGAACCCCGCCGTGCGCAGCTGAAGGTCGTCGAGCCGGAGCAGGCTCTCGGCGGTGAGCGGGTCGGCGAGCGCGCGGAGCCGGTCGAACGCGGCGCGCGCGGACGCGAGCGACACCTGCTGCTCCAGCATGATGTGCAGCAGCGAGGCGAAGCCGGGCACGCGGTCCCACATCGGCGGGTGGCCGTGCCGGTCCAGGACGGCGGCGAAGAGCGGCTCGCGGCGCGCGAGCTCGGCAACCCCGCGGCGCAGGTCCGCCTCGGTCAGCCGGCCGGCGCTCATTCCTGCGCGTCGCTGATCGAGCGGATCCGCC
>NZ_JBFAZH010001776.1:0-1123 GCF_040681735.1 Actinoplanes sp. NPDC051633
GACGCGTCCAGCACCTGCGCGGTGTGTGCCAGGGCGATGCTGCCGCCCTGCCGCCGCACCGACGCCGCGACCTGCATCAGGCAGCCCGGGTTGGCGGTGACCAGCAGCTCGGCGCCGGTGGCCAGCACGTGCCGGGCCTTGCGGTCGCCCAGCTCGGCGGCCGGCTCCGGGCGCAGCACGTTCCAGACGCCGGCCGAGCCGCAGCAGATCTCCGGGTCCTTGATCTCGCGCAGCTCGAGGCCGGGGATGGCCGTCAGCAGCGTCCGGGGCTGCTCGCGGACGCCCTGGGCGTGCCCGAGGTGGCAGGCGTCGTGGTAGGCCACGGTGACCGGCAGGGGGTGCCGCTTGGCGACCGGACCGAGCTCGGTGAGCAGCTCGGACAGGTCCCGGACCGTCGCGGCGAAGTCGGCGGCCCGGCGGGCGTAGGCAGGATCGTCGGCCAGCAGCTCGCCGTACTCCTTGAGCGACGACCCGCACCCGGCGGCGTTGACCACGAAGTAGTCCATGCCGCTGTCCTCGAAGGTGTCGATCAGCCGCCGCGCGAACCTCTGCGCCTCGGCGGTCCGCCCGTTGTGCACGCTCAGCGCCCCGCAACAGCCCTGGTGCGGCGGCAGCACGACGTCGCAGCCCTCGGCGGCCAGGATCCGGACGGTCGCCGAGTTCACGTCCGGGAAGAAGGCGCTCTGCACGCAGCCGGTGAGCATGCCGACGACGGCCCGCCGCGGACTGCGGGCCCGGACCAGCGGGGGCGGCTTCGGCACGCTGCGCAGGCGCGGCGCGAGCGACTCGAGCGTCGCCAGGGTGGGCGTCAGCCGGTCCAGCAGCCCGGTCTTCTTGAGGAGCCGTTGCAGCCCGGTCGCCTGATAGGCCCGCAGTGGACCCCGCAGAAGCCGCAGGCGCCGGGGGTACGGGAACAGCGCGAAGATCGCCGCCCGCAGCGCCCGGTCCTTCGGGGTACGCGTATGTCGCCGCTCGATCTGCCCGCGGGTGTCCTCGATCAGCCGGTCGTACTGGACCCCCGACGGGCACGCCGTCACGCAGGACATGCAGCCCAGGCAGTTGTCGAAGTGCTCGACCATCGAGTCGCTCAGCGGCTCGCCGCTCAGCCCCTGCCCAATCAGGT
>NZ_JBFAZH010001777.1:0-1119 GCF_040681735.1 Actinoplanes sp. NPDC051633
GCGCGGGCCACCTGCCCACGCGACGGCATCCCGCGCCGCCCGGGCGCCTGGCTGACCCCGCCCGCCCGCAACCGCGCGAACGACCGGCTGCGGCGCGACGCGGCCGGGCTGGCCAAGCTGCGCCGGCTCGCCGTGCTGGCCCGCGAGCCCGACGAGCCGGAGGTGGAGGAGATCCCCGACGACCGGCTGCGGCTGATCTTCACGTGCTGTCACCCGGCGTTGCCGTTCGAGGCGAGGATCGCGCTCACCCTGCGTACCCTCTGCGGTCTGACCACGGCCGAGATCGCCAAGGCGTTCCTGACCGCCGAGCCCGCCATGGCGCAGCGCCTGGTCCGCGCGAAGCGCAAGATCGCCGAGGCCGGCATCCCCTACCGGGTGCCGCCCGCCGAGCTGCTGCCGTCGCGGCTCACCGCGGTCCTGGCGGTGCTCTACCTGATCTTCAACGAGGGGTACGACGAGCCGGACGGCCGCCGCGCCCTGACGGCCGAGGCGATCCACCTCGCGCGGGTGCTCGTCCATCTCCTGCCGGCCGAACCCGAGCCGCGCGGCCTGCTCGCGCTGATGCTGCTGAGCGAGGCGCGGCGGGCGGCGCGCACCGACGGCGGCGTGCTGGTCACCCTCGAGCAGCAGGACCGGACCCGGTGGGACCACAAGATGATCGCCGAAGGTGTCGCCGTGCTGGATGGTGCGCTGGCGCTGTCCCGGCCGGGTCCCTATCAGGTGCAGGCCGCCATCTCCGCATGCCATGCCACCGCACCCGACACCGGGAGCACGGACTGGCCGCAGATCGCCGCACTCTACGCACGATTGGAACGCCTGGCGCCGTCACCGGTCGTGACGCTGAACCGGGCCGTCGCGGTCGCGATGTCCGACGGCGTGCCGGCCGGCCTCGCCCTGGTGGACGAGCTGGCCGCAACCGGACGTCTCGGCGGATACCACCTGCTGCCCGCCACCCGGGCCGACCTGCTGCGCCGGGCCGGGCGCCCGGACGAAGCAAGGGTCGCGTACCAGGAGGCGGTGAAGCTCGCCCCGACCGAGGCCGAGCGGCGGTACCTGGAAGACCGCCTGAAATTTCTCGGCGAGTGATGTCGATCTGAGGCCGGCCCGTCCGTCGGTGGG
>NZ_JBFAZH010001778.1:0-1117 GCF_040681735.1 Actinoplanes sp. NPDC051633
GCCTGGCGACAAATCGAGTGTCTTCACTGCTCGCCGCGCGTCGATACCGGTCGCATCGGCCACCAAACCGAGAAGGCTTGCTGGACTTCGGCCGGAGTGCTGTCAGCATTCGAGCAGGGAAACCGCCAGTCCGACGATGGCCAGCGACTTGGCGACGAGCGGCTGGGCGTTGACCAACCTGACCTTGACCTGTCCATTGTGCAGGCGGGTGCGCACGAGCGCGGTCATGCCGGCCGCATCCAAGAAGGCAACCGCTGCGATGTCGATGATGAGGACTCGCGGTTGATGGAGATCGATCGCATCGATCAGCGATGCCTGTAACCGGACTGCGGTGAGCATGTCGATGTCGCCGCTGATCGAGGCGGTGACTACGCGGCAGACGGCGCTGGTGAGGGCGACCGTGATCTCCGGCTGGTCGGCGGCTGCGGCACACGTCATCGCGGGTGACCTCAGCGGGTGCACCACGCTGCGAGAGCTCATGCGCACCTTGGCCTCCGATACTCGACACCGCGAACTGCGGTGGCCGGTCCGACTTTACGCTGTAAACGTGGCAGCGCAAGGCGGCTTGTGGCGACAATGCGTCCTGCGCAGCGGGACGGGTTCGTGCCGGATCAAATGCTCACATCACACACCACAGGATTCGGGACCACGCCGAACGCTCGCTTGTGGGCCGCAGGACAGATGCCGGAGCAAGACGCCTCGGCTGCCCGCCGGCGCTGCCGCTGTCACTCCCGCAAGCGGGCCGGTTTCGGCCGTCCGGGTCGCCGGGCCTGGCCTCGTACCCGATCCTGCAGCGCGCAGCGGGTCTTGATGGCGCGGGCCCATCCATCGCCGGTAGCACTCGACCGCCTGCTCCGAGCGCAGATCTTGGTTGAAGAACCTGCTCGGTCGATGATGCGTCGTGGACTTTTCCATCAGGTCCGGTAGGTACCGGCGCACGGGGCGGGGCCGCGGCTTACCCTGCCACCGTGCTGGCCTGCTGTGTGGCGGCCCAGGAAGCAAGCAGCCGCAGCGCGTCCTGGGTAATGAACGAGAAAAATATAAAACACAGTCAAAACTTTATTACTTCAAAACATAATATAGATAAAATAATGACAAATATAAGATTAAATGAACA
>NZ_JBFAZH010001779.1:0-1115 GCF_040681735.1 Actinoplanes sp. NPDC051633
GTCCTGCAGCGGCACGTTGCTGCGGAACTCGTCCCAGAACACCGCGATCTCGGTCTTGCCGTCGGCCGCCACCAGCCGGCTGACCTGCGGCGTGATGACCTGCTTCAGCTCGCTCGGCAGGGCGGCGAAGGACTCGCCGCCGGCCTTCGCGGCGAGTCCCGACAGAGCCGCGGCGGGGAAGGCCGCCGCGGCCACGACGACGCCGGAGAGCAGCCCGCAGAGCGCGAGAAGCCCCGCATTCGTGACGAATCTTCGGTCGGTTCGGCGCATCGGGTCCCCGTGGTCGGACGTGTGGCGGTCGGGCCGGAGAGTACCTAGGCGGCGCAACATCACCAGTGGACGTTTTCCGCCCGGCCGCGCGCATACCGCCGCGCGCTCCGGGTAGTCGGTCCACCACTGACTACCCGGAGTGAGGAGACGCGTGGCCACTCCATCCGCCTCGACACCACCACAGGACCGGCCGGGTCACGGTCTCCGGGACGACCTCATCGCGCTGGCGGGGACGCCGGACGACAACTCCGGCGTGCCGGGGCTGCTGCGGTCGATCGTCCAGTACGCCGCCGATCTGCTGCCGCCGGTCAGCTATGCCTCGGTGACCACGCACGAGGAGGGTTCCTACGCCACCGTCGCGATGAGCAGCGAGGTGGCTCTGGCCGTCGACGATGCCCAGTACGCGGACGGGACCGGCCCCTGCCTCGACACGTTGCAAACCTCGGATCCGGTTGCGGTGCCACGGATCGACGCCACCGTCAAGTGGCCGGGTTTCCGCTCCGCGGCCCGCCGGCTCGGCCTGCGGGCGTCGTTGTCCATCCCCCTGGCGGCGGGTCGTGGGGTGTCGATCGCCGCTCTGAACCTCTACGGCCGGGACGCCGCGGCCATGGCGCCGTTGAGCGCGGCAGTGCTGGCGACCTTCGAGAGCACCGGTGAGGACGGTCTGGAGGCACGGCTCGGCGACCTCGGATCCGGACCGCTCGAACTTATCGAAGGGCTGATCGGCGCGTCCCGGGTGCGTGCCGAGATCCAGCGGGCGCTCGGCATGATCATGGCCACGAAGCGCACGAACACCAATAAATAAAACTGCAAATAACGACAACATCAATAGCGATTTAAAGTAC
>NZ_JBFAZH010001780.1:0-1115 GCF_040681735.1 Actinoplanes sp. NPDC051633
ACGCCTGCTACTTCGCCGTCCTGCTGACCGACCTGACCACCCTCGCGATGGCTCGCGTCGGCGGCCCGATGGCCGACTTCGCCCGGGTGCTCGACGTGCGACAGGAGTACGCCGCCGGAACCTGGGTGTTCCTGCTGTTCGTCCTCGGCAACATCGTCGGGACGTTCCTGCTCGGACTCGCGCTGTGGCGCTCGCGGGCGGTGGTTCGATGGGCCGCCGGCGCGATCATGGCCTGGCCGCTGCTGCACATCACCGGCCTGGTGGCCGGGACCGAATGGATCGAGGTGGCCGGGGCGATCGTGCAGGGTGCGGGTTTCGCCGCCGTCGGCATCCAGCTGCTGCGTCGGCCCCGGATGGGCCCGGGTTCTCCGCCCTTGCCGGAGGCTCAGCGGCCGGTAGCGGCACAGCAGTCGTGAAGATGCTCGTGTACGCGACGGCCACCGTCACCGTCCTGATGGCGTTGCTGAACCTGCCGTTCGCGTTCGACGGAGACGTCGCCGCGCCGCTCGGATGGGTGGTCACGCTGCTGGGCGTGGCCGGTCTCGTCGCAGCCGTGGGGCTGGTCCGCCGAGCACCGTGGGCGCCGTTGGCGGTCACCGCCGTCGCCGCTCTGAACGTCGCCGGCGCCCTGGTCGCCCTGGTGTCGGACCGCGAGGGTGCCCTCATCGGACTGACCGTGAGCCTATGCGGGCTGCTGCTCGCGACGGCTTGCATCAGGACCACGGCCCGGCAGGCGTCAGCCTGAATCACAAGTGCCGGGGGGGGGGGGGGCCCGGCCCCCCCCCCCCCCCCCCCTTCGCCGTCTCCGGCTACTGCTGCGGCGGCGCTTGAGGCGGCGGCGCCTGCGGGGGCCGGCCCTGGGGCGGGCCGGGGTACGGATACTGCTGCGGACCCGAGTGCGGGGGATACGGGTGACCCGGCTGCTGTTGCGGCTGTTGCGGCGGGTACGGGTACTGCTGCTGGCCGGGGACGAACGGCTGGGGCTGCGGGGGCTGCTGCGGCGGATAGGGCTGGCCGGGAGCCTGCTGTCCCGGCATCGGCGGCGCGGCGACCGGCGGCGGGTTCCCGTCCCTGGTCCACAGCCCGTGCGCCTGCTGGTGCCGTACGAAGTCCTC
>NZ_JBFAZH010001781.1:0-1113 GCF_040681735.1 Actinoplanes sp. NPDC051633
CAGTTGCTTCTCCGCGGCGTGGCGGTCGTCGGTGACGTAGGTCCACACCGTGGCGAGGGCGCACGGGAAGCCGGCCGGGTTCTTGCCGGTGCGGGCGAGCGCGGCGGCCAGCACCGTGCGGGCTTCGGCGATCCGGGCGGGTGTCGCGTTGTACCCGGAGGCCAGCCAGCCGTCGCCGAGTCGCGCGACACGTGCCACGCCTCTCTCGGACCCCCAGCTCGCGATCCAGATCGGCGGCCCGCCCGGGCGGCTGGGCGGGGGCTGCAACGTCCCCGCCGGCGGCTGGGCGCGTCCGGCGCCCAGGTGTGTGCGCAGGGTCCGGACCGCCTCGTCGAACCGGGACCACCGCTCGTCGAACGGCAGGCCGGCGAGGTCGTAGTCCTGCCGGGAGGAACCGGGACCGACGCCCAGCACCAGGCGGCCGCCGGAGAGGATGTCCAGCGCGGCCGCCGACTTCGCCACCGCCGCCGGGCCGCGGACGACGGGAAGCGCCACGGTCGTGGTGAGCGCCATGTCGCCGCTGTGCTCGACGACGGCGGCCAGCGCGACCTGGCCGTCCAGCCACGGTCGCCGGAAGACGAGATGGTCGTTCACCGCAAGTGCCCCGAACCCGAGATCACGCGCGGTCCGGGCGTACGACCCGAGGAGACCCGGGTGCCAGCCCCGGCCGTCGAAGTCGATCAGCGGCAGGTGCGCGCCGTACCCGAGGTCGCTCCGCACGGCTCCGATCCTGTTGCCCGGCGTCCGGCGGCGCAAGGGCCGGCGCAACGCGGCGCAGGAATAGCCGCCGTGACCCGGGGTATGCGCTTCGGCACAGCCGGCCGACCGATGCGGCCGGACGACAGAGGAGTCGCGATGGCCGCCAAGGAACCCGCCGACATCGCCCGCACTGCCGTCGCCACCGGCGTGAAGAAGGCCGACCTGCGATGGGACAAGACGCTGGTCGGCTCGTTCCTGGCCGGCGCGTACATCGCCTTCGGCGGGCTGGTGGCCATCGCCGTGTCATCCGGGCTGGATCCGAAGACGTGGGGCAGTCTGCCGACGCTGTTCACCGGGGCGGCCTTCACGCTCGGCCTGGTCCTCGTCCTCGTCGCGGGCTCGCACCTGCTGACC
>NZ_JBFAZH010001782.1:0-1112 GCF_040681735.1 Actinoplanes sp. NPDC051633
GTTGAGTCGTCGGGTGCCGGCGCCGCGGCCGACTCGGCCGCCTCCCGGGCTCGGCGACGACGCACGTGCCTCACGTGCAGCGTCGCGTAGGTGGCCACGGCCAGCACTCCGAGGGCGAGGGCCCACCACTTGTACCGGTGGGCGTGCTCGATGATCTCCACCAGGTGCGTACCCAGGAAGTAGGAAACCGTGACCCACCAGCCCACCCACAGCGCCGCCCCGATGGCGTTGTAGAGCAGGAACGATCTCCACGGCATGGCCGTGATCCCGGCGATCACGCCGTTGAGCTGGCGCAGGCCGTCGATGAAGCGGGCCACCACCACGATCCGGTTGCCGCGCCGGGCAAAGAACTTCTCCGCCCGCTCGAGCCGCGCCGGCGTGATGAACACGTACTTGCCGAACCGGTGCACCACCCGGCGCCCGCCCCGCACCCCGATCCAATACCCGACGTTGTCACCGAGCACCGCGGCCACGAAGGCCACCAGCGCGACCACGAAGACGTTCAGCCGGCCGGCCCCGGCGTAGATCGCCGCGGCCACCATGATCGTCTGGCCGGGCGCGGGGACGCCGAAGCTTTCCACGCCGATCACTCCGGCGACCGCGAGGTAGCTCCAGCGGTCGAGGATCGGGGCGACGCCGGCCAGGAAGCCGGGCAGGTCGGTTGAAGGTGGCATTGCTCCACACCGTAGCCGCCCGCGCAGCGCTCAAACGTCAGATCCGCGGTGGGGTGTCCCCCGGACGGCTGGCTGGGCCGGGTCGGGATGAACGGTCGGCTGCTCCTTGGTCATGTGCAGGAGCCACTGGTTACCGCCGGTGTGGATCAACGCGTACCTGCGTGAGCCCTCCCGACCGTGCAGCGTGAAGACGAACCGTTTCGCGTTGCGATCGCCCTGCTCCCACCACCCGATGTCGGCGATGAACTTGTTCTCGTCGGTGTAGGTCAAATGCTCCAGATCATGATCGGGCACGGCCACGGCGAGCCGGTTGCGCGCCGGGTCGGTCGGCAACCCCCGGGGCACCGCCCAGCTCCGCAGCACCCCGTCCTCCTCGAGCCGCAGGTCGAAGTGCGGCCGTGGCTTCCGGTGGTCGTGCAGGACGAAGTTGGGCTTCAC
>NZ_JBFAZH010001783.1:0-1112 GCF_040681735.1 Actinoplanes sp. NPDC051633
ACCAACTTCGTGTCGCAGGCGATGCACGCCGGCGGCTGGAAGCTCAAGGGCGGCTGGGATCCGAACGACCTGAACAACTGGCACTACGACCTGACCGGCCCGGCCCGGTGGAGCAAGACCTGGTCGGTGCCGGCGATCTCGCAGAACTCCAGGCACCGCCACAACGTCCCGCTGTACCTGTGGATCAAGATGGCATTCTCGGACAGCCCGGACGACCACGATGACCTGCCGGACCACTACCGCGCCGTAATCTATTCGGTCCGCACGAAGACGAGCTTCAACTCATGAGAGCCGCCGCCGTGGCCGCCGCGCTGGTCGCCGCGGCCGCCGGCTTCGCGCCGGAGGCCGCGCCGGCCGAGGTCTACCTGGTCCAGCTGTCGGGTCCGCCGTCAGCGGCACAGATCGACGCCGTCGCGTCCCGGGTGATCCACCGGTACACCGCGACATTCCCCGGCTTCGCCGCCGAGCTGACGGCGCGCGAGGCGGCGGCAGTCTCGAGCACGCCCGGCGTCGTCGCGGTCACCCGGGACGAGCCGCGCGCCGCATTGTCCATCACGACACCGGAGTTCCTGGGCCTCACCGGCGACTCCGGCGCCTGGCAGCGCTACTCCGGCGGCGCGGCCCACGCGGGCGAGAACGCCATCGTCGGGTTCATCGACAGCGGCCTGGCCGCCGGGCACCCGAGCTTCGCCGCGCTGGCCGAACCCCGGCCGGACGCGGCCGCCATCGCCGCCCGCTGGCGCGGCGCCTGCGACGACGCGGCCCTGTGTAACAACAAGGTGATCGGGGCCCGGCACTTCCGCGCCGCCGCCACCGGCGTGTCGCCGGCCGAGCCGGACTCCGCCCGCGACTACAACGGGCACGGCACGCACGTCGCCGCCGTGGCCGCGGGGAACAATGCCGTCCCGGCCGTCGTGGACGGTCTGTCGGCCGGCGACACCTCGGGCGTCGCGCCGGCCGCCCGCGTCGCCGTCTACAAGGCGCTGTGGCAGACCACCGACGGGCGGCTGGTGGGCAGCACCGCCGACATCGTCGCGGCCATCGATCAGGCGACCGCGGACGGCGTCGACGTGCTGAACTACTCGGCGGCCGGCGCCACCGGCACGGTCACC
>NZ_JBFAZH010001784.1:0-1112 GCF_040681735.1 Actinoplanes sp. NPDC051633
ACGGCGAGGAATGACGCCCGGGTCAGCCGGGTGTAGGTCTTGATGAAGTCGGCGCCGGCGGCGTGCTCACCGCGCACCGCGGCGCGGGCCTGCGCCGGGTCGGCGACGGCGACGTGCACCGATCCGTCGCCGTCGAGCCCGTCCCACAGCGACGGCGAGCCGTCGATGATCCGGCTGCCGATCTGCCACTGTGGACCGATCCGGGCGCCGGCGGCGATCTGCTGGCGCCAGTCGCGTGCCTGGGCGCTGCCGGACATCTGCCGCGTGGTGGTGACCCCGTTGACCACGTACAACTCGGGGTCGGTGTCGTCGATGCCGACGGCGTGGGTGTGCATGTCCGCCAGGCCGGGGATGAGGAACTTCCCGGCGCCGTCGACGATCGTGGCACCGCGGGGCACCGGCACCCGTTGCGCGCGGCCGGCGTCGAGGATGCGGTCGCCCCGGATCAGCACCGTCTGGCCGTGCCGGGCGCCGCCGGACGCGTCGATCACGGTGACCCCCGTGATCGCGATCGGGCCGCGGGCCGGGGAGCCGGCACCGGCCCCGGCCGGCCGGGACGCCCCGAGGGCCGCCCCGGCGACGCCGAGTGCCGTGCCGGTGAGAATGGTCCGCCGTCGCATGGTCTTCCCCCTGGGTGCGTGTGCCGTTGTCGGGATCAGACTGCTCGCCCGGGCCGTGCGAATCATTGGTGTTACGCCCCGATCAGCGGGTGGAGCTAGCACCACCCGGCGTTCCGGCGAGGACCGGAGGTCGATCGTCACCGCCGTCGACGATCCGGCCCGCGCGGTGCGCCTCGGCCCAGCGGTGGCCGACGATCAGAGCGACGATCGCCACCACCGTGTACGCGCCGGCGAGCAGCAGCCCGAGCCGGTCGAAGTCGGCACCGCTGACCATGGTGAACAGGAAGGAACCGCCGAACGTGTTGAGCGACGCGTGCCACACCGCCGTCAGGGACCACCGTCCCCCGCTGAGGCGGAAGATCTGCAGCAGGATCAGCTGGAAGGCCGCGTTGCCGACGATGCCCATCACCCACGACGAGTCACCGCTCACCATCAGCGGCAGGTGCCAGACGATCCGGATCGCGGACAGGACGGCCCAGGCCCCGAGGAAGC
>NZ_JBFAZH010001785.1:0-1110 GCF_040681735.1 Actinoplanes sp. NPDC051633
GCCGCGGCGCCTCGTGCCCCGGGCCGCCCTGCAGGAAGACCAGGTAGGGCCGGTCACGTCCGTCGGTGGCGGCGATCTCGCGGGCGTACACCTCGATGGTCTGCCCGCCGGGGTTGCCATGATCGAGCGGTACCGTGAGGAAATGATCGATGAGCTGCACCTTCGCCACCTTAGGAGGTCCGGTAATAATGATCCATGACTGTTGTGTGGGCGATCACGATCGACTGCGCCGATGCAAGGCGCCTGGCCGCGTTCTGGCGCGAGGCCCTCGGGTATGTGGAATCGCCGGTCCCGGAGGGTTTCGCCAGCTGGGAGGAGTGGCTCATCCGATGGGAGGTCCCGCGTGAGGAGTGGGGCGACGGCGCTTCCCTGGTCGACCCGGAGGGGGTCCGGCCGAGCATCTCGTTCCTGAAGGTGCCGGAGGCCAAGGTGGTGAAGAACCGGGTGCACATCGACATCAAGGCGGGCGGCCGGGACCAGCCACAGGAGATCCGGTGGCCGAAGGTGACCGCGAAGGTGGAGAGCCTGCTGAAGGCGGGCGCCACGATCGTCCGCGAGGATCAGGTCGACGGGGTTCCCAGCCACGTCGTGATGGCCGACCCCGAGGGCAACGAGTTCTGCGTCGTGTGACGCCGTTACTCGGCCGGAGCGGCCAGGCAGCGGAAGGCGCGGTCCTCGCCGGCCGAGGGCTGCACCGAGAAGGACCAGCCGCGCACGTCGTCGATCTCGGCGATCCGGCGGAACGAGCGCACGCTGCACACCCGCCGGACCGTCTCGTCGGCGGTGACCGCCGCCTTGTCCAGGGGGTCGACGTCGGGTGGGAGCGTTCCGGTGGCGAAGACCCGCCAGCCCATGGGTGAGGTCGAGGCCACCGGCACGCGCAGCTTGCTCGCGATCGACCGGACGCCGGCCCGCTGCGCGGACGCCAGCCAGGCGCCGCCCACCGATGCCGTGAGCAGCAGGAAGACGCCGAAGCCGCCGAGGAACCACCTACGCTTCTTGCGCTCGGTGTTGACCGTCGGCGTCTCGTCGGAGCGGGTCTGGTGGACCGGCGGGACCGGGCGCGGCGTGGGGTAGCTGGACGAGCGGTAGACCGACGGTGGCGGTGGG
>NZ_JBFAZH010001786.1:0-1109 GCF_040681735.1 Actinoplanes sp. NPDC051633
TGCTCGGCCTGGGCGCGGGGGCGGCGGCGGATCTGACGATCCCGCCGGATTCCGACGAGCTGCTCGCGTACGGTCCGCTGCTGTCGGACGACGGCGAGGCGTGGCTGGGTACGGCCGCACTGCTCAGAGCACCCGACGCGAACGCGGCGCGGACGATCCTGACGGCGGAGCGCTACGCGGGCGTGGAGGTGCACCGCTGGCACTTCGGCGGCCGGCCGTCCTGACCGGACCGACCGGGCATGCCCGGGGTCAGGCCGGGTGGCCGTTGTCGTCGGTGCGGGCCGCCTGGCTGGAGAACTTCGAGATGAAGACGTCGAGCTTTCCGTCCGGGCGTTCGGTCACGGTGCCGCCGTCCTGCCAGATGCCGTTCTCCGCCCACCATTGGCTGCCGGCCGGGTCGCCCTGGTTCTGGTGGATGTTGTGCATGCCCAGGCCATGGTCGAACGGTTCCCCGAAGACGAAGATCCGTCGCCCCGGCACCAGGATCGGTTCCAGCGCCTCCGTGGCCTCGAGATGCGAGCCCGTCCGCCAGTACCTTGCTCGCACCCACGGGAACAGGCATCCGGCGCCGCCGGTCAGGGCCGGGTGGCGGAGGTAGTCGAACGCTCCCGAGCCGGGCTGGCGGGCGAGCTCGTGACGGCCGTCGGGTAGGCCGCTGACCGGCCCCAGCGCGGACGGCACCACGGTCAGCGTCTTCCACCGCACGCCCGTGTCGGAACTCTTGCTGTCCACGTCGACGGCGCACTTGAACATCCCGGCCGGCGCGTCGACCTCGAGGTTGACGTGGTACCACCGGCCCTGCGTGTCGGGCCGGTCGCGAAAGTGCCGGCGCAGGACACCGGCCAGCACCCCGTAGTGCTCGAATGGCATAGCCGACGGTAACCGGCGACCGGGCGGCGTGGGCGCTTGTCACTGCAGTGTCACAGGCACGACAGTTCGCAGCATTCTCGCAGCGTGCCGCCGCCGCCTCCCGCGCCGCCCGGCGAGACGTCGGTGCTGCTCGCCGCCGCACTCCGCCGGCTGCCGATGCATCTGCGGCAGGCGGTGGTTCTGCACTACCTGTTCGACATGCCGGTCGGCGAGATCGCCGACGAGACCGGCGCCGCGGT
>NZ_JBFAZH010001787.1:0-1108 GCF_040681735.1 Actinoplanes sp. NPDC051633
GACCGGATCGCCGCGATTCAGGGCTCCGGCAGCAAGATGGGTCTTGAGGACCACCTCGACGCCGCGGTCGCCCAGGGCGCCGGCTACATCCAGCTGGTCATCTACAACCTGCCCGGCCGGGACTGCTCCGCGCTGGCCTCCAACGGCGAGCTCGGCGTGAACGAGCTGCCGCGCTACAAGTCCGAGTACATCGACCCGATCGCCGCGATCATGAACCAGTCGAAGTACCGGAACCTGCGCATCATCAACGTCGTCGAGATCGACTCGCTGCCCAACCTGGTGACCAACACCAACGTGGCGACCTGCGCGACGATGAAGGCCAACGGCGGGTACGTGCAGGGCATCGGGTACGCCCTGAACAAGCTGGGCGCGCTGCCGAACACCTACAACTACGTGGACGCCGCGCACCACGGCTGGATCGGCTGGGACACCAACTTCGGGCCCACCGCCCAGATCATGCGGGAGGCCGCCCTGGCCTCCGGCAGCATCAGCAACGTCCACGGCTTCATCACCAACACGGCCAACTACTCGGCCCTGACCGAGCCGTACTTCACGGTCAACGGCACGGTGAACGGCCAGCAGATCCGGCAGTCGAAGTGGGTGGACTGGAACTACTACATCGACGAGCTGAGCTTCGCCCAGGCGTTCCGCAACCACCTCGTCTCGATCGGCTTCAACTCCAACATCGGCATGCTGATCGACACCTCCCGCAACGGCTGGGGCGGCTCGGCCCGGCCCACCGGCCCGAGCACCTCGACCGACCTGAACACGTTCGTCGACTCCTCACGGATCGACCGCCGCATCCACGCCGGCAACTGGTGCAACCAGTCCGGTGCGGGCCTCGGCGAGCGGCCGCGGGCCAACCCGGCCACCGGCATCGACGCGTACGTGTGGGTCAAGCCCCCGGGTGAGTCCGACGGCTCCAGCAAGGCCATCCCGAACGACGAGGGCAAGGGCTTCGACCGGATGTGCGACCCGACCTACACCGGCAACGAGCGCAACGGCAACAGCATGACCGGCGCGCTGCCGGACGCCCCGATCTCCGGGCAATGGTTCTCCGCTCAGTTCCGGCAGCTGATGGCGAACGCGTACCCGCCGCTTTCCTGAC
>NZ_JBFAZH010001788.1:0-1103 GCF_040681735.1 Actinoplanes sp. NPDC051633
GGTGAACGTGAACGGGCGGGTAAGCCGCTCTTCGGGTCGTCCGTCTCTGACGAGTGTCACGGCCACGTCGGTCTCTGCCGTGACGAGGCCGTCATGGGTGATGGCGTGGTAAGACATCACGTCCGCAGCTAGCCGCGGGAGCGCGAATCGCTGTCGACTGCGGCGCAAGTCCTGTTGCCAGCTCTGCATGTCGGCCAAGGCGGGCCGGCGGCACGTTAGCGCCTCAGTCCCGGCAACGTCGTCGGTGGAAAGCGTCGCGTGTACGTAGGCCCGTAGTACTCGCTCGGGTCCGTCTTCCGGTCCGCGGCCGGCGGCTGGCTTTGCGTCGCCGGCAACGGTGCCGCCGACGAGAACGCAGGTCAAGACTGCACCAATCCGCACCGCCCACTGCGGACGATGTCGGGCGCGCAAGCTTCGGTACTGCCGACGCGGCAAGACCACGGATCGTCCGCGACCGACGTCGGACCTGACGACGCCTCTAAACGCCATAGCGACAATCTATCTGCCTGTGCGGGCCACTAGTGAACGCGACCGTCACCCTCCCCGATGCTGTAGTGGCGGTCCTTCGTCCCTGTCTGCGGAACGACGGGTTGAGAGATGATCTGCTCCGTCCGAGCGGTGCCGTACGACAAGGTCATCGCTGTTCGAGGCCCGCGGAGCGGATGCGGTGGGCGAAGGCATCGCGGAGTGCGTCTGCCGTGCGGTGGTCGCCGAGGTCACGAAGTGCCTCGACGGTGAGCTCATGGATGTGCTTGTTGAACGGATCTACGCCGGTCGCCGCCCGTAGAAGGGCGGGTGCTTCTGCGGGCGGGCAGTCAGCGGCTAGGGCGGTGTAGGCGGCGAGTACGTGGTTGATGAGCTGTTCGCGATGCGGATGCAGCCACGGCCAGTCTTCGCCGACGGCGAGCTCCCCCGTGTAGGCGTTGATGGCAGCCCGGTATGCCGTGTGCCGTGCGTGTGTGGTCACCGCGGTCCACGCCGCGGCGATGGCGTCGCGCAGACGCCAGATGTCGGCGTCGACGCAGGCGGCGTTGAAGTGCTTTTTGCCATAAATTGATCCACTCTTCTTGCGTTATATAATTCTCTTTTTTTCTGAAATAAGC
>NZ_JBFAZH010001789.1:0-1103 GCF_040681735.1 Actinoplanes sp. NPDC051633
CGCGCGAGCAGCAGCGGCAGGACCAGGCGGCGGGCGAGGGCGGGGCTTCCGGCCCGCGGCGGGAGACCCTGGCGAAACGCGCTCAGGGCCGAACGCTGGGCGGGTGGCAGGGCGGCGGCCGGCTCCTGCGGGATCTGGGCGAGGAGGTCGGCGATGCCCTAGTACGCGACGCCGCGGTCGCCCTGCTCCGGCCGCAGCCGCAGCACCAGGTTCCCCCCGGCGTCTCCCCCGGCGGACGCCGCGTCGGCGATCGCGTCGAGCAACACCGACTTGCCGATCCCGGGCGGCCCCAGCAGGGCGACGCCACCGCCGTCGGCCAGCCGCCGCACGGCAGCGTTGAGCAGGGCCGCGCGCCCGAAGAGCGTGTGGCCGGCCCGCACCGCCTCAGCCTAGGGAGGCGCGGATGAACCATCAATAGATGGCAATATTTCTCACCGCGGCGTGTGCTACAGCGCGGCGAGGTTGTGGTTCAGCACCGACCAGCGGTCGGTCAGCTGCCGGCGGCGGCAGGCGACCAGGTGCCCGGCGAGGATGGCCGGGGTGCCGCCGCGCACGCAGACGTCGGCGCCGGCGGTGAGCACGTCGGCGACCGTCTCGGCGGGCGCGTCCGCATCGACCAGGGCGACCACGGACGTTTGCCGCGGCAGCCGCTTGCGGGCCGCGACCACGTCGGGCTCGGTGGCGCCGGCGATGAGGACGATCTCACCCGGGCGGACGTCGGCGAGGCCGGCCGCGGCCCGCAGCCGCCAGCCGGCGGGCAGGTGGGCGGCCAGGCCGGCGACCCGGCCGGTACGGCCGAGCACGGCCACCACCGGACTCGGGGCCGTGGTGTACGCCGGGTTCATCGGCAGGTCGTACGCGGTGGCCGTCATCTTCGCGTCCCCTCGATCGGCTATCCCACCACCTTCGGCCCTGAGCCTGTAACGCCGTTGTGCCGTGGCTGTGCGTTGCTTGAGTCAATGCTGCTACCGGCCGCTGAGCCTCCGGCAAGGGCTGTGCTGCTACCGGCCGCTGAGCCTCCGGCAAGGGCGGAGAATCGGGGCCCCTGCGGGGCCGTGCTGCTTCCGGCCGTTGAGTCCCGCCCCGGAACCCGGGTTCCGGGG
>NZ_JBFAZH010001790.1:0-1101 GCF_040681735.1 Actinoplanes sp. NPDC051633
GGTGATCCGGCCACCCCGGAAGCCGTTGTGCAGGTGACCGAGGTAGAAGATGCCGCCGCCGGGACGGACCTGGTTGAGCACGTTGTTGTCGAAGGTGTTGGTGGTCGGGTCGTTGTTGGCCGACACGATGAACCCGGCGGGTGGGTTGATCACCTGCGGCAGCTCGGCGAACGGCACGATCTCGTAGGGCACGGCCTGCTGTGGTTGCGGATGACTGACCGGCAGCCACTCGTTGCCACCGGTGCCGTCGCGCAGCAGGTATGGCGGATTGCCGCGCACCGCACCGGCCTGCAGATCCTCGCGGACCGGCACCTCGGCATTGGTGAAGTAGGCGATGGTGCCCCGCACATCGGCGTAGATGAAGTGCTGGCCGCCCAGGTCGAAGTGCTGCATCGCGGCCTTGAAGTCGTCGACGTCGCGGGCCAGGCCGAAGCGGCGGAACGCCTCCAGCTCGGCGGTGGGGGAGAACCCGGTGTACTGCACCGAGATCGCGGTGCCCGCGGCCACGTCGGCGGTCAGCACCGGCCCGTTGTTGCGGCGCGGGACGATCAGCGTGCGGTCGGGGATCGCACCTCCGGGCGGCACCACGTCGAGCGCGTCCGGCCGGCCCGGCACGCGCGGATTGACCCGGAACGTCTCGGGAATCGCCACCACGTGCTCACGCCGGCCCTGGTACATCGTGGACAGACCGCTCGCCGCCGCCGGGTCCTCGACGATCCGCTCGACGTACGTGTCGCTGACGTCGACGAGGTGCTGGGTCGCGCCGAACGCGATGTGTCTGTTCTGCCCCAGGATGATGAAGGGCGCACCCGGCAGGCTGTCGCCCTGCAGGTCGAACCCGGCGCCCTCGAGCCGGACCGGGTGGGCGATGGCGGGCGTCTCCAGGCCCAGATGCGGGTCGCTGGCCAGGATCGGCCGGCCCGTCGCGGTGTGCCGGCCGCCGATCACCCACGAGTTCGACCCGCGGTCGGCCGAGCGGTTCATCGCCTCCACGATCAATGGCGCCTGCTCGGCGTGCCGGAGATAGTCGTCCGCCAGTCGGGCGACCGCCGCCGGCACCTCGGCGGCGCGCACCGGCTCGGCGCGCCCGCCGGGTGAGAC
>NZ_JBFAZH010001791.1:0-1101 GCF_040681735.1 Actinoplanes sp. NPDC051633
CGCGCTGCGCCTGGGCAGCTTCGGGGCGGCGGCGGCCGGGGCGATCGGCGCCACGTCCTTGCGCACGTCGAGTCCCGCGGGCGGCTCGTCCGGCCCGTGCGTGCAGCTCTCGGTGCCCTCGATCTGGAACTCGCCGGCGCAGGCGCGGCCCTTCTTTCCCGGCTTCAGGCCGGAATGCACGAGGCCGCGGCCCGGGTCGTCGGCCGGGGTCTTCGCGATGAAGCCGGCGGCGTCGCCGATCTTGGAAGTGTTGTCACTCCACGGTGCCCAGGCGCTGCCGAGCGTGGAGGGGATGCCGACGAAGGCGACCGCGGCGGCCGCTGTGACAAGCAGGATGAGCCGCCGGGAACGGCGGCGCGAGGGGGACAAGGGGTGGACCTCCGGTGGGCAAGGCGGACCGCCGCCGGCGATGAGAGTGGGGGTGCCGGCGCGGGGTGGGGCGGGCTCACTCTAGGCACCGCGACGGGTCCGGCACGGGGGCTTAAAGCAGGCATAAGGCTGGCTTAGGGATCACGAAGGTTATCGATGTCGTGTGACAGCGTGATCGCATGGTCGACGCGCTGTCCGGGTTCGTGCTCCTGGGCGCCATCGTCGTCCTCGGGTGGGCGCTGCGCCGGTGGGCGAGCCTTCCCGGCGACGCGGAGGCCGTCCTCGGCCGGGTCGCCTACACCGCGTTGGCGCCGTGCCTGTTGTTCGAGGGGACGATGAAGGCGGACCTGCATCTGCTGGTCAGCGGGCCTCTGCTGGTCTCGACCCTGGCGGCCGGCTTCTGCTTCGCGGTGTTCGCGGTGGCCTTCCGGCGCCGGGACCGGGGCACGCGGATCCTCGGGTCGCTGGCCGGCGGGTACACCAATGCCAACTACATCGGCATCCCCGTCGCCACGTATGTGCTGGGGGACGCCTCTCTGGTCGTACCCATCGTGTTCCTGCAGCTCTTGATCTTGACGCCGGTGGCGCTGACGCTGCTGGAGGTCACCGCGAACGGCCGGGTGTCATGGCGGTCGGTGCTGCTCGGCCCGGCCGGGAACCCGCTGATCATCGCGGTCGTCCTGGGTGCACTCGTCAACCTGACGGGGGTACGGGTGCCGCAGGTGCTGGCAG
>NZ_JBFAZH010001792.1:0-1101 GCF_040681735.1 Actinoplanes sp. NPDC051633
TCGGGCGGATCTTCGCCTCACTCTGGGGGCCCCGCATCGTCGACACCCTGCGCGTCGCCTGCCTCACCCTGCTGCGCAAGGCCAACGCCACCCTCACCCTCATCCCGCCGCTGCTCAACGACAAACGGTTCCGCACCGCGTTCACCCAGGACCTCGACGACCCCGAAGGGCTGCGCGGCTACTGGGAATGGTTCGAGTCCACCCCGCCGCCGCTGCGGGCCCAGGTCATCGGCCCGGTGCTGGCCCGGCTGCGGGCGTTCCTGCTGCGCGACTTCGTGCGCCGCACCCTGGGTGCGCCCCAGTCCAGCTTCGACATGCGCCGGGTGCTGGACGGCGGGATCCTGCTGGCCCGGCTGCCGAAAGGGCAGATCGGTGAGGAGACCTGCCGGCTGATGGGCTCGTTCATCGTCGCGTCGGCCTGGCAGGCCGCCACCGGCCGGGCCCGGCTGCCCGAACCACAGCGTCGCGACGCGTGCGCCTACCTCGACGAGGCGCAGAACTTCCTCACCCTGCCCGGCTCGGTCGGCGACATGCTCGCCGAGGCCCGCGGCTACCACCTCGGCCTGGTCCTGGCGCACCAGAACCTGGCGCAGATGCCCCGGGAGACTCAGGACGCGTTGTCCGCCAACGCCCGCAACAAGATTTTCTTCGCCTGCGCCCCGGAGGACGCCCACCAGCTGCAGCGGCACACCCTGCCCGAACTCGGCGAGCACGACCTGTCCCGCCTGGATGCCCACCACGCCGCCTGCCGGCTGACCATCGACAGCCGGGAGACCGCCGCGTTCACCCTGCACACCCGGCCACCCAAGCCGGTGGTGGGGGAGGCCACCGCCGTGCGGCGGGCCGCCGCGGCCGCCGCCGGCCCGGCCGGTAACACCTCCGCCATCGCGCGACTCGCCGGCATCGCCGATCCCGACGACTGACCACCCGGCTGGCGGCTGAGCGACGCCTGCCCAGGCGCAGGCACGACGCCCGGGCACCGGCTCTCCGGATCCGGGGCCCGGCCCTGCCCCCGGCCCTACCCCCGGCCCTACCCCTAGCCCCGCCCCCCGCCCGGTTTAAACATCCACGGACTCGCCAGACGCCACCCCAAAACCCCGC
>NZ_JBFAZH010001793.1:0-1100 GCF_040681735.1 Actinoplanes sp. NPDC051633
GGCGGCAGCACGTCGAACGACGAGTAGAGCAGGCTGCCGTCGTCGTCGATGGTGGCCGACCCGTACACGATCTCCTGCCGCCCGTCCGCGTCCACGTCGGCCGCGCTGAGCGAATGGAAACCCTGCGTCGTGATGGTGGCGAAGGAGGGGTCGGTGCCGTCGCGCCCGTGCGGGGCGTCGTTGAACGGGTTGGTCATCGGTGTCCAGCCGCTGTCGACGTACCAGTCCTCGACGAGCCGGCGTCCGTTCCAGCGGTAGGCGACCATCGTCGAGCGCGTGTAGTAGCCGCGGGCGAACACCGCAGACGGGTGCCGGCCGTCGAGATACGCCACCCCGGCCAGGAAGCGGTCGACCCGATTGCCCGGCTCGATCCGCGCCATCGCGTAGTCGCCCCACATCAGGCCGTCGTCGTGCCGGCCGGGCCGGTAGCGGACGGTCTGCAGCTCGCGGCCGGTCGCGCCCTCGAAGACGGTCAGGTATTCCGGCCCGTCGACGATGAATCCGGCGAAGGCGCGCAGGTTGTTGCGCGCGCTCCGCGCCGGCGCGTACACGTCCATGAAGTAGTCGGTGAGGGCTTCGGCGTCGGTCCGGCTGAGCGGATACGGGTACGTGGGCGCGCGCCCCAGCGCCTCCTCGACGGTCGCCGGCCACCGGCCCGCCACCACCTCGGGATGCCGGTGCCAGCCGAGGAACATCTCCACGACGTGCCGGTAGTAGTCCGCCGCGCTCATCCGGTAGTCGTCGGTGTGCGAGTACCCGGCGCGGACGTCCTCCCGCGGCATCGTCACGTACCGGTCGTGCCCGCCGCGGGTGACCTTCGTGCCGGGCGCGGTCTTCATCATGATCTCGGCCCGGCCGTCGCCGTCGAAGTCGTAGACGAGGAACTGCGTGTAGTGCGCGCCGGCGCGGATGTTCACCCCGAGGTCGACCCGGTACCGCAGCCGGCCGTCCAGCTCGTACGTGTCGACGTAGACGTTGCCGGTGTACCCGACCTGCGAGACGTCCTTGGAGTTGGACGGGTCCCACTTGACCACGTACTCGTAGCGCCCGTCGCCGTCCACGTCCCCGACGCTCATGTCGCTTGCCGAGTACGTGTAGGC
>NZ_JBFAZH010001794.1:0-1099 GCF_040681735.1 Actinoplanes sp. NPDC051633
CAGAAACCGCATGTTGAGTTATGGTGTTGACGGCGACGGCGCCGTCGCCGTCAAGGTCGTGGTGACCGGCCTGGAGGTCGAGACCTTGTCCTACGGGCGGATCGGCGAGCTGGGCGTGCGGGACGCCCTGGCCGGCGACCTGGACCTGGTCCGGGTCCAGCCGCAGCCCTCGGGCACTCATTCGGCCCGGGTGGTGCTGACACCGGAGGCAGAGGAGCGGCTGGGCGGGCCGGCCTGGTTCTCCTACGCGGTGGCCGACCGGATCGTCGGCCCGCTGTACCCGCTCTACCGCGAACCGCCCCGCCATTCGGTGGAGGTGCGGAGCTAAAGTTGCGTCGATTCGTGCGTCGCTTCATAGTGAGAACGGTTGCGGCGGCACGCCGGACCCGGGACGCGCGGAGGTGGCGATATGTCGAAGGTCGGACGGCGGACATTGCTCAAGGCGGTGGGAGCGGCCGGCACGGCCGGATGGCTGGCCGCATGCTCGTCCGGCGATGACGACGCGAAAGGTGGCGCGGCCGGCAGCGGCCCGCTGACCGGCAGCGCGAGGTTCACCACCTGGGCCAACGACCAGGAGGCGGCCGCGTTCAAGAAGCTCGCCGCCGACTTCAAGGCCGCCCGCGGCGCCGAGATCAAGATCGAGGTTCTTCCGTACGACCAGATCCGCACGGTCGTCGACCGGCAGCTGCAGGCCAACCAGGCGCCCGACCTGTTCCGCGTCTCCTACACCGATGTCGGCAGCTACGCCTCGAACGGGGTGCTCGCCGATCTCAGCGACCACCTGGACGACTCCTTCGGCGACGCGTTCCTGCCGGCCTTGTGGTCGGCGGTGCAGTCCGACGGCAAGCCCTTCGGCGTGCCCCACCACACCGACACCTCGGCGCTGGTCTACAACAAGGCGCACTTCGCCAAGGCCGGGATCACCTCCGTGCCGACCTCGCTCGATCAGGCGTGGACGTGGGAGCAGTTCACCGACGTGCTGCGCAAGCTCAAGGCCGCCAACCCGGGCGTCGCGCCGTTCGCCTTCAACTACCAGCTGTTCGGCGCGTACCGCTGGTTCAACACCCTCAACCAGGCCGGCGGCACCCTGCTGGACGAC
>NZ_JBFAZH010001795.1:0-1098 GCF_040681735.1 Actinoplanes sp. NPDC051633
CGGGTCAGCCGGGACGGCCGGCTCGTCGAGCACCGCCGGCGACGCCACGTTCGACGCTTGGTTGCCGGAGTCGACGCTGTGGCTGCGGCGGGCGCACGACGTCGGCGCGTTCCAGGTGCCCGCCGAGGGCGTCTCGGTGGCGAGCAGCCCGGTGGTCCTCGCGCTCGACGGCCGGACCGCGAGCCGCCTGGGCCGGACGGCCCTGAGCTGGCGTGCGACTGTGGCGGCGCAGCAGTCGCCGGTGCCGGTCGTGCTGCCCGACCCGGCGACCAGCCCGGTGGGCTTCGGAGCGCTGGTCGGCATCCGGGCGCTGGCCGCGGCGGCCAAGGCGGACGACACCGCAGCCGGTGCGGCGGCCATCATGCGCCGTCTCGCGCCGCGGACGGTGTCCGTCTCCGGCGAGGCCACGCCGGCGCCCGGTGCGCCCGGCGCCGGCGAGTCCGCCGTGGTCAGCACCGAGCAGGAGGTGCTGCTCGGCGCCACCGGCGGGCGCCGCCGGGTCGCCGTCTATCCACCCCGGGCGGTGCCCGCCCCCGACTACCCGTATGCGGCGCTGGCCACCCGGCCGCAGCGGGAGGGCGCCACGGCCTTCCTGCGGGCGCTGCTCGCATCGGAGGGCGCGACCGCGCTCAGCGGCCACGGGCTGCGCACGCCGTCCGGCGATCCGCCGACCGCCATCCCGGCGGGCACCGGGATCAGCGGCAAGCTCTACCCGCCCGCGCGCCTGCCGGCCGAGGCGGACACCGTGGCGCTGCTCAACGCCTGGGGCGGCGTGCACATCAGCTCACGAATGCTGGCTGTCTTCGACGTCTCCGGTTCGATGGCCGCACGGGTCCCCGGCTCCTCGGACACCCGGCTCTCCGCGACGGTCAAGGCCGCCCAGGGCGGCGCGCAGCTGCTGCTGGGCACCAGCGAGATCGGCGTCTGGACGTTCTCCACCGATCTTGACGGCGATCGCGACTACCGCGAGCTGGTGCCGGTCGGACCGGTCGGGCCGCGGCGCGCGAAGATCGTGGCGGAGCTGGGCCGGATGCGAGTCAAGCCGAACGGCGCCACCGGGCTCTACGACACCACGCTGGCCGCCTACCGCGACGCGAC
>NZ_JBFAZH010001796.1:0-1093 GCF_040681735.1 Actinoplanes sp. NPDC051633
CGGCGCACCTCGTACCGCTCACGGTCGATCTCCAGGCCCGCGTGCCGCAGCGCCGGCTCCACGCCCCCCGGGGCGGACCGGCGGCACAGGCTGCGCACGCGCACCACCAGCTCGGCGGTGGCGAACGGCTTGCTCAGATAGTCGTCGCCCCACGCCAGCCCGGCCACCCGCTCGTCGGTGGCGCCGCGCCCGGTCAGGAACAGCACCGGCACCGTCCACCCGGCCCGGCGGCGACCGGCCACATAGTCCAGTGCGTCGCCGGACGGCAGCATCCGGTCGAAGACCGCGCAGTCATAGGTGTTGACGCTCAACGCCTCGTCGACCTCGGGCAGGTCACCGGCCGTGTCGACGGCGAACCCGGCGCCGCGCAGCGAGGCGTCCACGGCGAGACGCAGATTGTCGTCGTCCTCCGTGACCAACACCCGCACAAGTCATGACGATAGCGTCATGCCGTCCGCGCCAGGAGCCCGCGGTCCGCGGCCTTGAGGCCCGCCTGGAACCGGCTGCGCGCACCCAGCCTGGTCATGATGGCGGCCATCATCCGGCGGACCGTCCGCACCGAGATGCCCAGCCGGGCCGCCGCCGACTCGTCCGTGCAGCCGGCCGACAGCAACGCCAGCAGCTCACGCTCGCGAACGGTCAGGCCCGCACCGTTGGTCACCTCGGCCGAGGTCAGCGGCGCCGCCGCGGCCCAGAGCTGCTCGAAGAGCGCGACCATCGCGCACACCACGCTCGGCAGCCGCATCACGGCCAGATCGGAGCCGCTCGCCGCGGGCAGCATCGCGAGCCGCCCGTCGACCAGCGTCGCCTCGACCGGCAGCTCCGGCATCGTGCGCACCTCGGCGCCGGTCAGCGCGAGCCGGCCCAGGCGCAGCGCGAGCACCGGGTTCGCGCGGACGTCGTCGGCCATCAGGATGCGATAGCGCACACCGCGCCGCAGGTTGTCGTGGTCGACGTGCCGCAGGGGCACGCCGATCTGGAGCACTTCGCGGCCGGCGGTGGCCAGCGCGGCGTCGATGCCGGCATGGGTCGACACGACGGGCGGGCGGACCAGGGTCAGGTTCGGGGCGGACATCACAGGGTTCCTCCGATC
>NZ_JBFAZH010001797.1:0-1092 GCF_040681735.1 Actinoplanes sp. NPDC051633
GTACCGCCGCGCGGCGGCCCAGCATCGGGGAAGGCGAAACCGTGATCACACAGGACGACCTCGGGCGCCTGACCGGTGTTGAGGTCTACGACAACGCGGGGGAGCGGATCGGCGTGGTCTCCCAGATCTACGTGGACAACCGCACCGGCGACCCGATCTGGATCACCGTCCGCATGGGTTCGTTGAGCTTCGAGGAGTCGTTCGTTCCCCTGCAGGGTGCCGAGCTCACCGGCGACCGGCTCACCGTGACGGTCGGCCGCGACCGCGTCAAACAGGCACCACTGCTGGACACCGGAAGTCCGGTCAGCCAGGAGGACGCCGAGCGACTCTGCGCCCACTATGGCGTGCCGCCCACCGCCGACACCGAAGACGGTGAGGACCGCGAGGCGTCGGAAGACGACGCCATGACGCGCTCCGAGGAGCGTCTGGTCGTCGGCACCCGCCGCGAGCCGACGACCAGAGTGCGGCTGCGCAAGTACCTCGTCACCGAGCACCAGCAGATCACCGTGCCGGTCACCCGCGAGGAGGTACGACTGGAGGAAGTCCCGGTCACCGCCGACGAACCCGGCGGAACCGTTGCCTCGGACGACGTCGACGCCGGCCACGAGGTGACCTTGAAGGCCGAGCGCCCGGTCGTGACGACCGAGACGGTGCCCGTCGAGCGCGTCCGGCTGAGGAAGGAAGCAGTTCAGGACGAGGAGACCGTCTCGGGCGAGGTGCGCAAGGAACGCATCGACTACGAAGGCCCGGATCCGGCTTCACCCCACTAGGTCAGGAGAACGCAACCGCTGCGAGTGGCAGCCATCTGCCTGTGTACGGTCCGTCGGCCAGCCGTGCGTACTGACCGCCGTTGAGCACCTCGCGGTAGTTGACGGTCACCCGGTCGCCGGCCCGATAGGTGGTCGTCACCGAGGTCACGGTGCCGTTCCGGTCGACGATGTACGCCTTGGGCGCGGCGGACCGGACCGTCGCGGGCCGCTGCACGAGGTAGCTCAGCCCGGTGTGCGCGCCGATCTCGTAGCAGTTCGGCGGGTTCTCCCGCACCTGGTACCCGGCAAGACCGCCGGCGGTGATGCCGTACCAGATCCCTGG
>NZ_JBFAZH010001798.1:0-1090 GCF_040681735.1 Actinoplanes sp. NPDC051633
GTGCGTCCACGCCCCCAACCTAGCCCGCGCCGGCCGCGGATCAGAACGCGTTGAGCAGGGTCTGCCGGACGCTGTTGCCGGCACTGTTCGTGGCGGTGGCGCGCAGCGACACCGTGCTGCCCGGGTGCGCCCGGAGCACGGCGAGCCCGCGGTCGCCGACCCGCATGTAGAAGGGCCGCTGCCAGGTGTGCCCGCCGTCGTAGGAGACGTCGAGCCCGAACTCGGTGACACCGCCGCCCGCCTGATGCTGCACGGTGAACGACAGCGTGTCGTCCGCCGGCCGGAACCGGACCACGGGCAGTGGCACCACGGTCCGCGTCGCGCTGCGGGTGGCCGCGAAGGCCCACTCGACGCGGTCCGCGCCGTCGGTGTGCGCGATGGTGATGCGTTTGCCGCGGGTGACCCGGGTGGAGCCGCTCGCCGGTGCGCCGTGACCGCTGGAGTCCGAGCGCCAGGCCGGCGCAATGTCCAGGACGCCGCGGGTCTCGGTGATCGCGTGGCCGGGGGCGAAGGCGGGCCCGCGCACGGCGCTGTTCCACTCATCCGTCGCGGTCGTGACGGGCGCGGCCGCGGCGGTCAGCGTGGCCTGTGCGCCGGTGAACTCGCCGCCCCAGGACGGGCCGGCGAGCAGGTGCTCGGTGCGGGTGACCGGCAGGTCGAGCGCCGACGCGTACCCCCAGGCGCCGGCCGGGTGGCGCACCATCAGGGCGGCGCCGTCGCCGCCGTAGACGGCTCGTCTCGAGACGAAATTCCGTGGGGTACGCGTGAAGCCGGTGACCCAGCGCCCGGGCACCGACCAGGCCGCCGCCCAGAATTGCGTGCCGCTCGCCCACGACGCGCCGAACTCGCTCCGGAAGCCGGCGGCGGTCGTGGCCGGCCCGATCTGCGCCGCGGTGATCCCGGCGAAGGAGCCGGCCAGCACCCCGGCGGCCGCGTCGCGCCGGGTGAATCCGGCGTATCCGTAGACCTGGCCCGCGCCCGGTGACGTCACGCTGACCGGTTTGCCGAGCCGGGCGTCCATGACAACCTCGAGGTCGCGGTCGACCGTGACGGCCGGCCGGGTCAGCATGGTGACCGAGCCGTCGGGCTC
>NZ_JBFAZH010001799.1:0-1089 GCF_040681735.1 Actinoplanes sp. NPDC051633
CCTGTTCCGCCTGCCGCTCGTCCGTGATCACCGGGACGTTGTCGGGGCCCAGCACCAGAGGCCGGACGGTCAGCGAGTGCCAGCCGGGGAAGCCGAGACGGATGGGCCGGGCGGCCCAGCGCGCGGTCGCGCTGTTCTGGGTGATGACGATGAGGACGGGCTCGCAGCGGTATTTCTCGTACAGGTACGACAGGTAGTACGGCCAACTGCCCCGCTTGCGGTCGTCCACCTTGCCCTGGGACTCGACCACGAGGAGATACGTGCCCTCGTCCGTCTCCGCGCGCAGCAGCGTGTCCACCCGGCGCTCGACCGGCTCGATCTCGGTGAGATCGACGTTCAGCGCGGCGATGTCGTGCGGTTCGGGGAACGGTACGTGCAGCACCCGCTGCAACGCCCGCGTCAGCAGGGCCGGGTCCTTCTGGAAGATGCGGTGCAGCGCCTCGTGCGACGAGCCGACCATCAGCTCTCCTTTCGTACGACAGGCACAACGAGCCACCTCACGAAAGGTCGCCCCCAGGGGTGACACACCGTCGCAACACCCTCTTCGTACTTGTCCCGCATCGTTGATCACCGGGCCGGGCATCGATGACGGGAGCGAGGAGGTGCTCAGATGGCGGTCAGTCGCAGGGGACTGTTGAGTGCAGGGGCGGGCGTCGGGTTGCTGGCTGCCTGCGGGGGCAACACGGGGCGTGGGAGCACCGGGCTGCTGGTACTGGCCCATGCTCTGCTGGTCACCCGCACCCGGACGCTGGAACTGCCCCGTGTGCTGGGGTCCGTTGGCGCCGGGCCGGGCGAACTGCCCGGTGTGCTGCTGCTGGTCGCCCGCGCCGTACAGGTCCTGGCGGGGGAAACCACCGGTCTGCGACGGGTCCTGCGCGTCGATGCGGGGCATCTCGGCGGTGCCGCCCATGCCCTGCCGGTCGTCGATGCGCGGCATGCGCGCGGTCTGCGAGGCGTCCTGCTCGTCGTGGCCGCGGGGGACGTCCAGCGAGGCACGCGAGGCCGGGTTGCCGCCGGGCAGCTCGGGACGCGGGCCACCACGCGGCGGCGACAGCGGCTGACGCCCCTGCTCGGCACCGGCACCGGCGC
>NZ_JBFAZH010001800.1:0-1087 GCF_040681735.1 Actinoplanes sp. NPDC051633
GCTTCAATGACTTTTTGAGCTTGATAACTATTTTTCATTGAACGCCTCCAATTACAGACTGGGCGCCGGCGGCACCCTCGAGGTGGTGCTGCCCTGTCAGGACTATGCCGGGTCGCTGATCGCGGAGGAGAGCCGGGCGCGGTTCGAGTGCTTTCGCCGGCATGCCACGACGGTGATCACGATGCCGTACCGCAACCCGTCCGACCAGGCGTATCTCGCCGCCGGGCAGGCCATGGTGGACCGCTGCGACCACCTTTTCGCGGTGTGGGACGGGCGCCCGGCCCGCGGCATCGGCGGCACGGCCGACATCGTCACCTACGCCCGGGCGCGCGGCCGGCCGGTCACCGTGCTCTGGGTCGACGGCGTGGTCCGGGTCTAACGCGTGCCGTACGCCACCGGCGCGGGCGCCGGCACCTCGAGGTCGGCGAAGATGCGCTCGGCGTGGTGCTGGTGCGGCCCGGCGCGGTCCAGGTCGCCGATGACCTGGAACGCCGCCGCGATGCCCTCGTGGGCGCGCGCCTGCTCGTACCGGTCGCCGATCTCCTGCGCCAGCGCCAGCGCCTCGCCGTGCTGGGTGCGGGCGTCGGCCGCGTCACCCGCGGCGCGCAACACCTGACCCAGATCGTTGAGCGCCTCCGCCTCGCTGGCGCGGTCGCCGATCCGCCGGTGCAGCACCAGCGCCTGCCGCAGGTGACCGGCCGCGTCGGAGAGCCGGCCACGGCGCGCGAGGATCGCCCCGAGGTCGGTCAGGGCGTACGCCTCCGCGGTCCGGTCGCCGGCCCGCCGCACCTCGGCCAGGCTGCGCTCGAGCCGGCCGGCGGTGCGGTCGAGCTGCTCCGGCCGGCGCTGCAGCCGGGCGAGCAGGGAGTGCACGTACGCCTCGCTGTATCCGTCGCCGAGGCCCGAGTAGAGCGTCAGGGCGGCCTCGAGACGCTCCGCGGCCCGCTCCTCGTCGCCGAGCCGCTCGTCGACCAGGGCGAGTCGCACCGACGCGTCGGCCTGCCCGGTCTTGTCGCCCAGCTGCTGGTAGAGCCCCCAGGCCCGCTGGTAGTGGTCCGCCGCCCGGCGGTAGTCGCCCAGCCGCCAG
>NZ_JBFAZH010001801.1:0-1087 GCF_040681735.1 Actinoplanes sp. NPDC051633
CCTGGGCGCTGCTGGCCGAACTCGACGACATGCTCGGCCGGCGCACCTTCCGGCCGTTCACCATCTAGAAGGGAGCACCACCATGGGAAGCGGACGCTGGTCCACCGACGTGTACGACGCCGCCGCGAACTACCGCGCGGCCACCGGAGCGAGCGCCTTCGCCTACAGCGACGGCGGCGCCCGCAAGGCGCACCCGGCCCTCGACCCCAAGGGCGTCACCCACCGGGAGAGCCGCGACAGCGACGAACACCCGGCGAGCACGCCGATCGCGGTGCTCTTCGACGTCACCGGCTCGATGGGCGGCGTGCCGCGGGTGCTGCAGACCAAGCTGCCGCAGCTGCTCGGCCTGCTGACGCGCAAGGGCTACGCGACCGATCCGCACATCATGTTCGGCGCGGTCGGCGACGCCACCTGCGACCGGGTGCCGCTGCAGGTCGGCCAGTTCGAGTCGGACAACCGGATGGACGACGACCTGGCCCGGATCGTGCTGGAGGGCGGCGGTGGCGGCCAGAAGCGCGAGTCCTACGAGCTGGCGATGTACTTCATGGCCCGGCACACGTCGCTGGACGCGATGCGCAACCGCGGCCGCCGCGGCTACCTGTTCCTGATCGGCGACGAGATGCCCTACCAGCGGGTGAAGCCCAAGGAGGTGCGCGCGATCATCGGCGACGAGCTGAGCGAGCCGATCAGCACCGAGGCGATGCTCGCCGAGTTGCAGCGCAGCTTCGACGTCTACTACCTGCTGCCCACCGCGGCCGGCTGGGGTGGCGACGCCGAGGTGCTCGGCACCTGGCGCAAGCTGCTCGGGCAGAACGTGATCCAGCTCGACGACCTGGACGCGGTGTGCGAGACGATCGCGCTCACCGTCGGGCTCGGCGAGGAGGCGATCGATCTGGACTCCGGCCTGGCCGACCTCGTCTCGTACGGGTCGGCGGCGACGGCGACGGTGGGCCGGGCGCTCGCTCCCTTCAGGAAGACCGGGAACGTCCGGCTGTGACCGAGCACGTCGCGGTCGTCGACCTCGGATACGGCGACGCGGGCAAGGGGACGGTGGTGGACGCCCTGTGCGCCACCACCGGCCGGCGGG
>NZ_JBFAZH010001802.1:0-1083 GCF_040681735.1 Actinoplanes sp. NPDC051633
GGGCGCTTGGGGCGCTGGTGGCGCGGTTATTCCGGTGATGGCGGCACGGTGGGGGCGTCCGCACATCGCGACCGCGGAGGACACGATCCCGGCCGGCAGAGCCGACCAGATCTGGGAAGTCGGCAACGGCGTAGCGCCCGTCATCTCGCCGAATATCGAGATCGATGATCATGATCCGGGTCCGGGCGTCATCGGCAGGATTCGGTGAGCGATCAGATCTGGCGGTCGCTTGCCGCGGCCGGTTCTGCCCTTGTGCTCGGGGCGGTCACCGCCACGCCGGCCGGGGCGGACTCCGTGCGGGACCGACAATGGCATCTCGGAGCTCTCGACATCGTTGCGGCGCACAAGGTGTCCAAGGGGGCCGGCGTCGTCATCGGGTTGGTCGACACGGGCGTGCAGGCCGACCACCGCGACCTTGCCGGGGCCGTGCTGGCCGGATCCGACACCTATCCGAACGCGACCGGCGACGGCCGCAATGACTCCGACGGCCATGGAACCGAACTGGCCGGTCTGATCGCGGGTCGTGGACACGGCGGCAACAGCGGCATTCTCGGCATCGCGCCCGCGGCGAAGATCCTGCCCGTCCGCGCGCCGGTCGGCACTCTGTCCAGCGCAGAGTTTCTCGCCGCGGGCATCGACGAAGCCGTCGCCCGCAAGGTCGGCGTGATCAACATGTCTTTCGGATCTAACGACGAGGAGGTCCTGCACGAGGCGATCCGCAAGGCGAAGGCCGCAGACATCGTGCTTGTCGGTGGCGTCGGCAACAAGAGCGGCTCAGTAAGCGACGAGGAGGGAACCGACAGTCCTTTCCCGGGCAAATACCCAGAGGTCCTTACGGTTGGTGCCACTGACCGCCAGGGTCGGATCGCGGACTTCTCCGTCACCGGCCCGCAGGTGGATGTGGTCGCGCCCGGAGTCGATCTCGCCACAACCGGGATCGGGGAGACCGGTTACTCCCTGGTCAGCGGGACCAGCGACTCGACCGCGATCGTCAGCGGCGTCGCGGCGCTGGTCCGGGCCGAGCATCCCGATCTGTCGGCCGCCGAGGTCGTGCACCGGATCACCGCCACCGCGATCGACGCC
>NZ_JBFAZH010001803.1:0-1081 GCF_040681735.1 Actinoplanes sp. NPDC051633
CCGGCGACCGGTGGGGTGTCGCCGCGATCTGCATCGGCGTCGGCCAGGCCCTGGCTGTGGTGCTGGAGAACGTGTCGTGAGCGCGAAGATCTGCGCGAACGCGGCCGAGGCGGTCGACGGCATCGAGGACGGTTCGACGATCCTGGTCGGCGGCTTCGGCATGGCCGGGATGCCGGTGCGGCTCATCGACGCGCTGATCGAGCAGGGCGCCACCGACCTCACCGTGGTTTCCAACAACGCCGGCAACGGCGACACCGGTCTGGCGGCGCTGCTCGCGAAGAACCGCGTACGCAAAGTGGTCTGTTCCTTTCCCCGCCAGGCCGACTCCTGGGTGTTCGACGGCCTCTACCGCGCCGGGCGCATCGAGCTCGAGCTGGTGCCGCAGGGCACGCTCGCCGAGCGGATGCGCGCGGCGGGCGCGGGCATCGGGGCGTTCTTCTCGCCGACCGGCGTGGGCACGACGCTCGCCGACGGCCGGGAGACCAGGGAGATCGACGGCCGCAGCTACGTCATCGAGTACCCGATCAAGGGCGACGTCGCGCTGATCGGCGCGCACCGCGCGGACCGCATGGGCAACCTGGTCTACCGCAAGACCGCCCGCAACTTCGGGCCGGTGATGGCCACCGCGGCGCGGCTGGTGATCGCCGAGGTGCGGGAGGTGGTCGACACCGGCGCGCTCGACCCCGAGGCCGTGGTGACGCCGAGCATCTACGTGGACCGGGTGGTGGCATGAGCCTGGACAAGAACGAGATGGCCGCGCTGATCGCGAAGGACATCCCCCGCGGCGCGTACGTGAACCTGGGCATCGGGCAGCCCACCCTGGTCGCCGACCACCTGCCCGACGACGCGGGCGTCGTGCTGCACACCGAGAACGGCATGCTCAACATGGGCCCGGCCGCCACCGGCGACCAGATCGACCCCGACCTCACCAACGCGGGCAAGAGCCCGGTCACCGAGCTGCCCGGCGCCGCGTACTTCCACCACGCCGACTCGTTCGCGATGATGCGCGGCGGCCATCTCGACGTGTGCGTACTCGGCGCCTTCCAGGTCTCGGCCACCGGCGACCTCGCCAACTGGCACA
>NZ_JBFAZH010001804.1:0-1077 GCF_040681735.1 Actinoplanes sp. NPDC051633
AGAAAAGATCCGGCGCAGTTCGTGGACGGCGCGCCCGTGGCCGCGTCGGCGGCGCCCGAGGTCGCGGTCAAGCCGGTGCCGGAGAAGACGACCACCGGCAAGGCCGAGATCGCCAAGAACCCGGACGGCACGGTCAACTCGGCGAACGCCAAGCCGGTCACCACGGGGTCCACGCTCTCGGCCGGCGGGCTCGGGCCGTACAAGATCGGGACGACGCTCAAGGCCCTGCAGTCCGCGAAGCTCGTCGGCAGGACCGAGAAGCTGCGGGCGGACAACTGCCCCGACCACGTCGCCGCCACGGGCACGTCCAAGTTCCACTCGCCCGAGCTGGTCTTCTTCGACGGCCGTCTGCTGCGCCTGACGGTGACCGGCGACAAGATCACCACCAGCCGGGGCGTCAAGATCGGCAGCACGGTGGCCACGGTCAAGGCCAAGTACGCCGACGGCAAGCAGATCGACGACTCGGTCGGCCGCGGCGCGTGGCTGTCCACCATCGGCGACTACGGGCTGCTCTTCGAGCTGAACGGCGACAAGGTGTCCGGGCTGCAGGCGGGCATGGCCGAGCCGATGCAGTTCAAGTACACCGACAACCAGGGCTGCTGAAAGCGCGCCACTTCACAGCACTCCCTCAGATTTTGCCGGTTAGCGTTGCGGCATGCCTTTATCGCTGCCCCGGTTCACCCGTCGGCGGGTGATCGCCGGGGCGGCGGTCATCGCGCTGGTGGCCGGCCTGGTCGGCTGGGCGGTGTGGCCGGAGCGTGACTCCTGGACCACGTCGGACCAGCAGCTCACCGTCCTGTCCGGGCCCTCCGGCACCGAGCCGGTCGACCTGGACACCCGCTTCTACCTGCCCCGGGACCGCGACGGACGGGTGCCCGCGGTGCTGCTCGCGCATGGTTTCGGCGGCACCAAGAACTCCGTGCGGGAGGACGCCGAGTCGCTCGTCGAGCGCGGCTACGCCGTGCTGACCTGGACGGCCCGGGGCTTCGGCCGCAGCGGCGGGCAGATCCACCTGGACAGCCCCGACTACGAGGTGAAGGACGCCCAGCGCCTGCTGGACTGGCTGGCCGCCCGGCC
>NZ_JBFAZH010001805.1:0-1077 GCF_040681735.1 Actinoplanes sp. NPDC051633
GCTGCGTGGGCGGCAGCGCGATCAGCGTGATCACCACACCCGATGCGGCCGCGTGGATCAGCCGCGCGGCGCGCTCCTCAGTGGTCCGCAGGCGGCCGGCGGCAGCGATCCGCCGGACCTGCCCGGCCAGGATCCGGGCCGCCTCGGCCGCCGCCGGCGACTCCTCCCCGGGCCGGGGCTCGCCGTAGATCAGGGTGTAGAAGGCCGGCTGCGACACCCCGAACCCGACGTGCAGATCCCAGCCGCGGCGCAGGTCCTCGACCGGGTCGTCGCTCTTGCTCATCGCGTTCTTGCCGCGCAGGTACGACTCGAATCCCTCGCTCGCGACGGCGTCGAGCAAACCTTTCTTGTCCTTAAAGATTCGGTAGATCGCCGGAGCCTGCACGCCGGCCAGGGCGCTCACCGCGCGTGTCGACACCGCTTCCCGCCCACCGTCTCTGAGCAGGGCAGACGCGGCGTCCACGATGCGTGAACGGGTGGTCGCGGGAGTCATGTGAGCGACGATAACACCGATCGGTTACCAGCATTTCCGACAAAAATCGGGTGAACCAGTCCGCCTTCGCTGCCCGTAGATCCCCGTCGAGAACACATTGACATCCAACGACGGGAGTGATGATGCGGCAACGACAGGGCATCCGTTTCAACCGGAAGGCGATCGGCGCCACGGTTATCGCCGGTGTGCTGGTGGCCGGCGGCATCACGGGCGTGCAGTACGCATCGGCCGGTGAGAACGCCGCCAAGGTCGGGGATGTCGTGGTCGTGGACGGCCAGCAGTTCAACATCGCCGACTGTGACGAGCTCGAGATCAACGGTGGCACGGTGATCTGCGACGGCGAGGAGCTGGCGCCGGAGGAGGAGCTGGGCGCCGGCGAAGAGGCCAACGCCGCCGCCGCGGCCCTCGAGACCGCGTGTGACGAGTTCGCCGCCGACCAGGCCGCCGCCGCCGAAGAGGAAGCCGGTGCCGAAGAGGAGGCCGGCGCGGAAAAATTAGCATAAAAAATGGGCAACCATGCCGGTTGAAAGCTATAGTTCCTGCAGGGGCAAAAAAGCATAAAAAAACGCTAGCTTTGATAAGCT
>NZ_JBFAZH010001806.1:0-1077 GCF_040681735.1 Actinoplanes sp. NPDC051633
GTCGCCGTTGAGGAAGACGCCCACCGAGTGCGCGTCGCCGCGCCGCCAGTCCTGGTCGGTCATCTCACGCGCGTCGGGCCGCAGCCAGATCAGGTCGGGCAGCGGCTGCTTCTTCCGGGTCTCGGTCTCCCCCCGGAAGAAGCGGCGCCGGCGCAGCACGGGGTGCGCGGCGCGCAGGCCGATCAGGCGCCGGGTGAAGTCGACGAGGGCGCGCTGCTCGTCGGTGAGGTCCCAGTCGATCCAGGAGATCTCGTTGTCCTGGCAGTAGGCGTTGTTGTTGCCGCGCTGGGTACGGCCGAGTTCGTCGCCGTGGCCGAGCATCGGGATGCCCTGGCTGAGCAGCAGGGTGGCCAGCAGGTTGCGCTGCTGGCGGGCCCGCAGTTCGAGCACGGCCGGGTCGTCGGTGTCACCCTCGGCGCCGCAGTTCCAGGACCGGTTGTCGCTCTCGCCGTCCCGGTTGTCCTCACCGTTGGCCTCGTTGTGCTTGTTGTTGTACGACACGAGGTCGCGCAGGGTGAAACCGTCGTGCGCGGTGACGAAGTTGATCGACGCGATCGGGCGGCGGCCGTCGATCTCGTACAGGTCGGACGACCCGGTGAAGCGCGACGCGAACTCCCCCAGGCTGGATGGCTCGCCGCGCCAGAAGTCGCGGACCGAGTCGCGGTACTTGCCGTTCCACTCCGTCCACAGCGGTGGGAAGCCGCCCACCTGGTATCCGCCGTCGCCGACGTCCCACGGCTCCGCGATCAGCTTCACCTGGCTCACCACCGGGTCCTGGTTGACCAGGTCGAAGAAGGCGGCCAGCCGGTTCACCTCGTGGAACTCGCGGGCCAGCGCGGAGGCCAGGTCGAACCGGAACCCGTCGACGTGCATGTCGGTGACCCAGTAACGCAACGAGTCCATGATCAACCGCAGCGACTCGTGATGCCGCACGTTCAGGCTGTTCCCGGTGCCGGTGGTGTCGTAGTAGTACTGCTTGTCCTGGTCCACCAGCCGGTAGTACGCCGGGTTGTCGATGCCGCGGAAGCTCAGCGTCGGGCCCAGGTGGTTGCCCTCGGCGGTGTGGTTGTAGACGAC
>NZ_JBFAZH010001807.1:0-1075 GCF_040681735.1 Actinoplanes sp. NPDC051633
CACCACGCCGGCCGCGCCCGCCGCCAGGGCGTGGCGGGCGTCCCGGACGATCAGCTCGGCCTCGTCCGGGGCGTAGCCGAAGCCGCCGGCCCGCGGCCGGACCAGGACGTGCACCGGGGGCATGCCGGCCATCCCGGCGGCGGTCTCGACGAGGGCGATCGAGGGCGTCACGCCGCCGAGGGGGAGAGCGGAGCACAACTCCACCCGGTCCACGCCCAGCCGCGCCGCCTCGGCCAGCCCGTGCAGATCCTGAACGGCGAGCTCGAAGGCGACATGATCTTGCGCATTCACGCAAGCAGTGTCCACGATCCGCTCCCGGTCGAGCCGACCGCCGTCTACCGTCCACAGCTCAGCCGGAAAGTGTCGTACCGGGGGCCTACGTTCAGGCCCACCCAGTGCCGGGGTGGGGGAGGCGGCGGCGGGCCGGCGGGCCGAAATTTCGCGGGAGGCGCGATGAGCGGTTTCGGGCGTCGACGGATAATCCAGGGTGGACTGCTCGGGGCGGCGGCGGGCCTGCTCGGGCCGGGGCTGACGCGGCCCGCGGCGGCCCTTCCCCTTCGCGCCGAGAGCTGGCCCTTCCCCGAGCACCGGACCGCCGCCCGCCTCGCGGCCGACCGCGTCCACGCGGCCCGGCAGGTCGAGGCGCTGTCCTCGCCGGCCGCCCGGCTGCGGGCGAGCCGCATCCTCGACCGGATCCGGGCCCGGCAGGATGCGGCACCGGCCCGATACGCCCTGCCGTTCGACCGTGTCGGCGAGGACGTGCTCGTCGCCCGGCGCGCGCCCCTCGACCAGGTCATCAAGGGCGACGACCACCCGATCGTGACGCTGGGCTACACGCTCAAGGGCGACGACCACCCCGTGGTCACGCTGGGGTACACCGTCAAGGGCGACGACCATCCCGTGGTGACCTCGTCGATGTTCGCACCGCAGGCCCTGGTCCCGGCTCCGGTCCGGGTCGCGCTGGTGGACACCGGGCTGTCCGCCGAGCGGCGCCGTGACGGCTGGCTGGCCGGCACGAAGGCGGCGCCGGAGCACATCGACCCGCTCGACGTGATGCCGGCGGCCGGTCGCCTCG
>NZ_JBFAZH010001808.1:0-1074 GCF_040681735.1 Actinoplanes sp. NPDC051633
ACTTAATTCAAACAAGTGATGAAGAAAAAACGACAGAAGAAGAACACACGGGGTTGGTGCAGCCGGCGCCCGTCGTGACAGTCGCCGGAGCACTGTGCGGCGAAGCGTTGGCCTGGGCGTCCCGCGCGACCACGTCGTACATGTACTGCCGGGCCGGGGCGAGGCCGCTGTCGACGAACGAGGTCGCCGGCGGGTCGGTCGGCGTCCCGGCGACGGTGCCCGCCTTGGCGCCGTCACGGTAGATGTCGTAGGCGCGGACACCCTCGTTGTCGGTCGACGCGGCCCAGCTCAGGGTGACCGTGGTGCCGGCCGCGGTCGCGGTGAGGCTGTGCGGGGTGGTCGGCGCCTCCGAGTCCGGCCGGCACGGCGGCGGGGTGATCGGCACCGTGGCGCTGGCCTGGGACACGTTGCCCGCCGCGTCACGGGCGTTGACGTACAGGCCCCAGGACGCTCCGGGCACGACGGTCAGGGCGGCCGACAGCGTCTGCCCACTGACCGAGGTCATCAGCTGGCCGTCGTGGTAGACGTCGTAGAAGGCGACCGCGACGTCGTCGCGGGACGCGTCCCACTCGAAGGTCACGGCGTCACACACCAGGTCCCGGACCCGCGGATTGGCCGGCGGCGTCGGCGGTGTGGTGTCCGCCGACGATCTCCACTTCTGGTTGCCCTGCCCGTTGCAGGTCCACATCTGGACGAGCGCGCTGTTCTCGGTCTTCGCGCCCTCCACGTCCAGGCACAGGCCCGACTGCACACCGGTGATGGAGCCGTCGGCGTTGAGGGTCCACTTCTGATTGGCGCCGCCGTTGCACGGATAGATCTGCACGGCGGCCGGGGCCGTCGTCTTCGCCCCGGCGACGTCCAGGCACATCGTGTCGTCGTAGACCCTCAGTTCACGAGCCGAGGTGTACGTCCACAGCTGGTTCGGCTTCGGCACGCAGTCGTAGATGTTGACGCCGGCCTTGGGCGCGCGGCTGTCCCCGATCACGTCGAGGCAGCGGCCCGACGCGACGCCCACGACGGGCGAGCCGGTCGCCGCGGATGCGGACCCGACCACGGCCACGACCGCGGCCACCG
>NZ_JBFAZH010001809.1:0-1073 GCF_040681735.1 Actinoplanes sp. NPDC051633
GTACTTCGTTGGGATTAATCCCAACAAACCACCAACCAACTCGCTAACATAGTTAGCTAACACATAGCTCATTCCAACCAAAAATTTTCTCGGCACGGCGACGTCGAACACCACCCGCCGCATCGACGGGGTCAGGTTCACGGTGCGTACGACGGTGCCGGTCCACACCCGCATCGGCAGCTTCTGCATGGCCGCCAGGATAGGTTAGGCAGTCCTAACTCGCCAAGGCGGCCCTGACTCGCTAGGCGGCCCTAGCTCGCCAAGGCGGCGTAGCGCCCGTCGGCCTCGACCAGCGTCTCGTGGGTGCCGGCCTCGAGCACCCGGCCGTGGTCGAGCACGACGATCCGGTCGGCGTCGCGCACGGTGGACAGCCGGTGGGCGATGGTGATCGTGGTGCGGCCGCGGGCCAGCTCGTCGAAGGCCCGCTGCACGGCCCGCTCGGTCTCGGTGTCCAGCGCGCTGGTGGCCTCGTCGAGCACCAGGATCCGGGGGTTCCGCAGCAGCGTGCGCGCGATCGCGATGCGCTGCTTCTCGCCGCCGGAGAAGCGGTGCCCGCGCGAGCCGACCATGGTGTCGTATCCGTCCGGCAGCGCCTCGATCACGTCGTGGATCCGCGCCGCGCGGGCGGCCTGCTCGATCTGCGCGTCGGTGGCGTCCGGCCGGGCGTACCGCAGGTTCTCCCGCACCGTGGTGTGCAGCAGGTAGGTCTCCTGGCTGACCACCCCGACGATCTCGGCGAGGTCCGCCAGCCGCATGTCGCGCAGGTCGACGCCGTCGATGGTCACCCGCCCGGCGGACGGGTCGTGCAGGCGGGCGATCAGGCCGGCGATGGTGCTCTTGCCGGAGCCGGTCTCGCCGACCAGCGCGAGCGAGGTGCCGGCGGGCACGTCCAGGCTGACCCCGGCGATCGCGGCGACCGCACTGCCCGGGTACGCGAAGGTGACGTCCTCGAGCCGCAGGTGGCCCGCCGCGTGCGAGACGTCCGCCATAAAACGCCCCAAGTACACTCTTATTAACAAAAATATATTGTTCTAATATTTGTTTATGCTTTTTCAAAATGATCACTCCCAAAA
>NZ_JBFAZH010001810.1:0-1072 GCF_040681735.1 Actinoplanes sp. NPDC051633
CGGCGGTCGTCAGCAATTGTCAGGCGTCGGCGTGCTCGCGGCTGCCGGCCTTCGCCAGGCCGCGGCTGACCATGTAGCCGATGGTCAGCAGCACGACGTAGAACCAGGCGCGATCGGCGCGGAAGTAGTCGCCAGCGGCGCCGTTGTCGCCGTTACCGTTGCCGTCGACCACCAGGGAGGCGATCAGGACGGCCACCGTGATGACCACGTAGGAGATAAACTCGGTGGTCTTGAACGCGGCCTTGGTCTCGGTCGAGCGGCGGCGCAACGTCCCGTTCACGGGAGCGTCGGTGCGATTGGTGGTGGTGCTGGACATTAGTTCTCCAAGAGCCGTTTACGCGTGGACCTCGTACCGCACTGGCGGCACGAGATTGAGCAGGAGAGCTGCAGCGGCAACCATCATTCGTTGCCGCCGATGAAATATTGCCCTGGGTGAATTTTTCCAAACAGGACGTACGTCACGTGGATCGGCGCGGGTGCCAACCGTCGTCGGGGAGGCGATCTGCATGCCATTTCCGAACATAAGGGCCTGCTTGTCAGATCCATCGGTGGCCCAATGTCCGGCTTGGTGTCGTCGGCCCCCGTCGCGTGCTCCGGGTGGGCGGCGGCGAGTGTCCGGGCATCAGCAGATCCGCGCGCAGCGTCGCGATCTGGTCCATACCGGTCATCAGCAAGACTTGCCGGGCGCCGGCGGTGGGACGGCACAACAAGATCGTGGAGGCCGCCGGCAGGTGAGGGTGGAGGTGTACCAGGAAGTCAATCCGCTGAGTTCGGCGACCTCGTGCAGCGTCACATCCCACTCGACATGCCGAGGCGCCGGCCGCATCGGCGGGTCCTGCCGGTCAACCAGGTAACACTCCGGGGGCAGGTAGTGCGGCGACGGCACCGGTCCGGTGGCGGTGAGCAGGTGTGCGTGCGTTGCCCGTACCGCGTCTATCGAGCCGCACGCAGCGGCTCACCGACCTCTCGGAGGTGCTGCAGGGCCTGGCGGTATGACTCGATCAGGGTCGTGCTCTCGTAGGCGACACCGAGCTTCTGGCAGTACTCCCGCACGATCGGCTGAGCCTTCTTC
>NZ_JBFAZH010001811.1:0-1072 GCF_040681735.1 Actinoplanes sp. NPDC051633
GGGCCGGGTCGTCACTGCCCGCTGATGTAGGCCAGTCGCCACTGCTGCCACCAGTTGTCGACGCCGCCGTGGCATCTCCACTGGACGACGTCGCCGCCCCACGCCTTGTCCAGGCACTTGCCGCTGTGCCGGGCCGTCAGCAGCTGATGGCCGGTGTCCTTGACATCGGTGAACGCCCACTGCTCGTTCACCGACCCGGAACAGGTCGCCTGGACCACGTCATCGCCGTCGGCCTGCCCGTAGTAGGCCACGTTCAGGCACATGTCCGTGTGCTGGACCTTCAGGTAGAAGTACTGAACGGTGCCCACCTTCTCCGCGGGCACCTTGGTCCACAGCCGCTGGGGGGCCGCGTCGCAGCGCTCCACGATGACGTCGGCGGCATGCTGGGTGGAGCCGCCCTCGACGCTCAGGCACTGGTCCCACTGACGGTTCACCACCTGGTAGTAGGCGGCCGCCTGGGCCGGCGACGGGATCATCACTGCGGTGGCGCCGGCCACCAACACGGCCCGTCCGCGGATGCAGTGATACGGCGGAAGGCAACGGTGCGAGAAGCCGTGGCCCGGTTAGGGTCCGGTATGAGCGAAGATCTTGCGGGCCTGTATCGCGCCTACCTTGCCGCGCTCAACGAGCGGCGCTTCGACGATCTGGTGCACTTCGTGCACGACGAGCTGACCTACAACGGCGAGGCCCTGACCCGTCAGGATTACGGGGACCTGATCGCCCGTGACGTGGCCGCGGTCCCGGATCTCTTCTACGACGCGCGGATCGTGGTCACCGACGGCGAGCGGGTGGCCTGCCGCATCCTCTTCGACTGCACGCCGCAGGGCGAGTTCCTCGGCCTGCGGTCGGACGGCAGGCGGATCGTCTTCGCCGAACACGTCTTCTACGACTTCCGCGACGGCCGCATAGCCTCGGTGTCGTCGCTGATCGACCGTGCGGCCATCGCAGCGCAGCTCGAGAAGCCGCTTGCTTCTCCGTCAGAGTGAGGTGGCCGGCGGGTCGTAACGCGGCTCGTAGATCGTCATCTCGCCGGCGCCCGGGACCCGCAGCCGCGCGACGAGCCCGAAGCCCC
>NZ_JBFAZH010001812.1:0-1069 GCF_040681735.1 Actinoplanes sp. NPDC051633
GGCGGTGGCCGGCGGCGAAATGGCAGGCGACGCTCCGCAGGCTAGAGCGCTCGGCGCCGCCGCAGGCGATGGTCGCGACGGCGCGGGTGTTCCGCCGGCCGATGGCGGTCAGAGCTCGGCAACTCACGTCGGAGCTGGTCAGGCGCCCGGCGCCGACGCGGCGGGCCGTGCGAGCGGCGATCGCCCGTCCGGGGCGGCCGGCCAGGCCGACGGGGTGCCGGCGGTTGATTGGGACGATGACTGGCCGGACGAGCCTCCGGCGGACGAATATGACGAGGCCCGGCCGAGCCCAGGGCAGGTGCCGCCGCAAGGCGGTCAAGGCGCGGCAACGCGGCCGCGGGGAGACCGGGCCGCGGAGGCGCAGCCGCGAAGTGGCCGCACGACTGGAACGCAACAAAAGGGCCAGGCCACGGGATCTCGGGCGCAGCTCGACCCCGCTGTTGATCAACCGCAGAGCGTCGCGGCGGCGGGGGCGCCGCCCGCCGAGACGTCGCCTGGGGTTTCGTCCCTTGGGGTGCCGTCCAGAGATTCGTCCCTTGGGCTGCCGCTCGCCGACGCCCCTTCCGCCGGGGCCTCATCCCTGGGGACGCCGCCCGTTGGGGCTCAGCCCGCTGGGTCGTCGTCCGCTGGGTCGTCCGTTGGGGCATCGCCTCCTGGGGTGCCGTCCGGTGGGGCGCCGCGTCGGGTTGACCCATCCGCGATTCTTCCGGACGCGCCGGACGACGGCGTTGAGCCGGTTTCGGCCGGGGCGCCGGGGCAGCTCACCGCGGCCGCCGTCCGTGAGGTGTGGCCCGAGATCATCACCGCGGTGGGGCGGCAGAGCAAGAAGGTCGCAGCACTCGCCTCGGGTGCCACCGTGCGTGACCTCGAGGGACAGACGGTCGTCCTGACATTCCGTTTCCCGGCGCACGCCAAGATGGTGAACGACCAGCCGCAGCTGCTGGTGGATGCGCTCTACGAGGCGTTGGGCGGACGCTGGAGCATCCGCTGCGAGGTGGCGGGCGACGGCGGCGACAGCGGCGGCGCGACTCGCCGGCCGCCGGCGCAGGGCGGCCCGGCAGCGTCGGGG
>NZ_JBFAZH010001813.1:0-1067 GCF_040681735.1 Actinoplanes sp. NPDC051633
GAGCCGTACCCGCTCGAGGTGCGCGCGGGCATGGCCCTGCAGGGATATTTCGCCGGCATCAACACGGTCGCCTATCTCTACAGCTTCATGCTGTCGGCGTTGCTGCGGGATCCACCGCTGCTGGAGCGGGTGACGGCCGAGGCCATGGCGGGGGAGCTCACGTACGGGCGGCTGCGCGAGATGCCGGCGCTGCACGGCCTGGTGCTGGAGACGCTGCGGGTCTACCCGCCTGCGCCGGGGTCGACGCGGACGGCGGCCCGGTCGTTCGAGTTCGCCGGGCACCGGATCGCGGAGGGCACCCGGGTGCTGGTCGCCACGTCCGTGCCGCACCAGATGCCCGAGCACTTCCCGGCGCCGGACCGCTTCGACATCGACCGCGACTTCGCGGCGGCGCGGCGGGCGGGCGTCTACGCGCCGTTCTCGGTGGGCGGCCACACGTGCCTGGGCGCGGGCATGACCGAGGTCCTGGCCGTGGCCACCATGGCGGCCCTGCTGCGGGAGTGGCGCCCGGCGCTGCGCCACCCGGATCGTCCACTCAAGATCCGGGCGACCCCGGGCCCGAATCCGGGAAAACGCTTTGCCATCACGGTGACACCACGCTGAACTTCGTCCGTGGAAACGGTGCAGGGGTTCGTCCGGGATGAGTACGCGCCGGTCCGGGCGGCGTTCGAGAGCAACCTGGCCACGGGGGTGGATCTGGGTGCGGCCCTGTGCGTGACGGTCGACGGCGAGCCGGTCGTCGACCTGTGGGGCGGTTTCGCCGACGCGGCGGGCACGCGTCCGTGGCGCCGCGACACGATCGTCAACGTCTACTCCACCACCAAGACCGTGACGGCCCTCGTCGCCCTGCTGCTCGCCGATCGCGGCGAGCTCGACCTCGACGCGCCGGTGGCCCGCTACTGGCCCGAGTTCGCGGCGAACGGCAAGCAGGACGTCAAGGTCAGCCACCTGATGAGCCACTCGGCCGGCCTGGCCGCGTGGCGGGAGCCGATGCGCACCGAGGACCTCTACGACTGGGACAAGGCCACCACGCTGCTGGCCGCGCAGGCGCCCGACTGGGAGCCCGG
>NZ_JBFAZH010001814.1:0-1066 GCF_040681735.1 Actinoplanes sp. NPDC051633
CGCCCGCGGAGGCGGCCGCCCGGATCCGCGCGGCGACCGAGTCCGAGGAGACGTGGCGCAAGGCCGGCGCGGACGCGGCGGCCCACGTGATGACCACGTGGGACTGGCCGGTGACCGCGCCGGCTTACGACCGGCTGCTGCTCGGCGAGGGGGTCAGCCGGGAGTAGACCTGCTCGAGGTGGCCGGCCTGCGTCGCCCAGTTCCACTGGTCGAGCACGCCGGCCTTCTCGTAGGCGGCCCGGTAACGCTCAGGGTCGGCGAAGACCTGCTTGACGGCGCGTACGTAGTCCTGCACGTCATCGGCGACGAAGACCTCGCCCTGGCCGGTGGACCGCACCATCTCGGCCATCGCCTTGACGTCGCTGACGATCAGCGGCAGCCGCGCCTGTGAATACTCGAAGAACTTGTTGCTCAGGGCGATCTCGTGGTTGGGCAGGTGGCGCAGCGGGCTGACCGCCGCGTCCGCCCCGCTCAGGTACGAGACCACGTCGTCGGGCGCCACATACGGCAGCAGGTGGATCCGGTCGGCGACGCCCAGCTTCTCGGCCAGTTCCTCGATCGGCTCCACCGTGGACCGGTTGCCGTTCGGGTGCAGCGAGACCAGGGCCACGTGCAGGTCCGGCAGATACGGCAGCGCCTCGATGATCAGGTCGACCCCGCGCACGCTGTTGATCCCGCCGCAGTAGCCGAGCAGCGGGGTCTCCGGGCCGATGCCGCAGTCCTTGCGGAGGCGGTCGTTGGGCTCGGGCGCCTCGGTGACGTCGGGGCAGTTCAGCACGACGGTCGGCAGCTCGGCCAGCTGGTGGTCGCGCTGGAGCCACTCGGCGAGCATCGGCGACACGGTGACCACCGCGTCCGCGTACTTGGCGAACTCACGCTCGTGCGCGACCTGCGCCGGCAGCCAGCGCGGGTTCTCCGGCCGCTCGCTCATCCCCGGCACGAACTCGTGCGCGTCCCAGACCAGCTTCACGTCCTTGCCGCGCGCGGCGGCGCGCAGCTTGGCGCGCGCCCCCACGCCGACCATGCGGTAGTCGTTGGCGTGGATGATGTCCGGGTCGAGCTCGTC
>NZ_JBFAZH010001815.1:0-1065 GCF_040681735.1 Actinoplanes sp. NPDC051633
CGCCCGGTCTGGTGGCACCATCCGCCGGCGTGTCATCCGCACCCTGGCACTGCCGGTCGCCGCGGTGCTCGTGTTGCTCGGCGTCATCACCGTCATCGAGGTCGACGACTACCGCACCGCGGACGCATCGGCCCGCGCGGTCGACCTGGTGCTCTCCGTCCAGGACCTGGTGCAGGAGCTGCAGACCGAGCGCGGTCTGGCGGCCGGCCTGCTCGGCGGCAACGTCGGTTTCCGCGCGGAGCTGGCGCCCGCCCGGCAGCGGGTGGACGACAAACGGGCGGCCGTCGAGCGGCTGGCCGGCGACGGCGGGGACGTCGAGGAGCGGGTGACCGCGGCCGTCCGCGGCCTCGACGGCCTGCCCGGCGTCCGGGCCGGCACCGACAGCGGCGCGGCCGGGCGCGCGCCGACGTTCGCCTTCTACACCGACCGCATCGCCCAACTGAGCGGTGTGGACTTCGGCCTGGACAGCTCGGCGGACAGCAGCCTGCGCCGGGGCGTCGCCGCGCTGCAGGCCCTCAGCTCGGTCAAGGAGGCGACGGCTCAGGAGCGGGCGTTCCTGAACGGCGTGTTCTCGGCCAGCGGCTTCCGGCCGGGCGAGTTCATCCAGTTCGCAACCATGCGGGCGGCCAAGGACTCGGCCATCGCCTCGTTCCACCGGTACGCCACCGGGACCCAGCGGCGCGCCGCCGACTATGTGCTGAGCACCGGTGCGGCGCAGACCGCGGCGTACTTCGAGCAGGTCGCCCTGAATGCCGGCGACGGCCGCAACCTGCAAGTGAACCCGCAGTCCTGGTGGTCGGCACTGACCACGGTGCTGGACGACATGCTGCGCCTGGAGCAGCACGTCGGGTCGGTGATCCGGGCCCGGGCGGAGGACCTGCAGGGCCAGGCGTCGTTGCGGATGGGCGTACTCCTCGGCGTGGTTCTGGCCTGTCTCGCCGGTGCGGTCTATCTGGCCGTGGTCGCGTCGCGCTCGATCGCCCGGCCGTTGGCCGTGCTGGCCGCCGAGGCCAACCGGATGGCCGGGGAACGACTGCCCGAGGCGGTCCGCCGGGCCACCGCCGG
>NZ_JBFAZH010001816.1:0-1065 GCF_040681735.1 Actinoplanes sp. NPDC051633
CGTCGGCCAGGTCGGGGTCCGGGTCGCTCATCGGGGCAGGTGTTGCCGGGATTCGGAGATGAGCGCCGGGGTCAGCAGCGCGCCGAACCGGTCGGCGAGCCGGGAGATCTCGTAACCGACGAGGCCGACGTCGCTGTCGCCGCCGGCGACCACGCCGAGGACGCTGCCGTCGGAGATGACCGACACGAGCAGGAAGCCGCGCCGCATCTCGATCATGATGAGCTTAAGGCCGTCGAAGTCGTACCGGCGCGACGCACTGCGGGCCACACTGGCCAGGCTGGAGACGATCGCCGCCAGGTGATCGGCCTCGGCCCGGTTCAGCCCGTCCGACGCGGCGATCAACAACCCGTCGGACGAGACCGAGACCGCATCACGGACCCCATCGGTCTGATGCACGAAGTTACCCAGCAACCAGTTGAACTGATGCCGGTCGGCGGTGGTGGTCTCAACGCTCATGGTGAGCTCCTTCGAGAGCGGGAGGGTGCGGGGGAGAGTCGCCGGTGCCACGCTGGACACCGCGGCGGAAGGCGGTGAGCCGCGAGCGGACGTCGTCCGGGGTCTCGACGGCCGGCGGAGCCGGGTCGCCGCGTCGGTGGGCGGCGACCGCGATCGGCTCGGGGACGGCCCTGCGGGCACGCGGGGTGCGCTTCTTCAGGCCGTTCTCGGTGCGCGCGGCGCCGTCCCCGGCCGGCTGGAACGTGTAGAGGTCCTCCGGAATGCGCTGGGCAGGCACCGCGGGGACGGTGATGTACTCGACCTCCGTGGGCTTGACCCGCACGGGCGGCAGCGCCGGCACGGCGACCTGGACCGCGACGTCCTGAACCGCGGCGTTCTCGATCCTGGCGGCGAGCGCCGGCGGTGGCTCCGGCGCTTCCAGCTGCGGAGGCGTCTCGGCGAGCAGGTGCGCGGGCAGGGTGAGCCGGGCGGTTACGCCGGTGACGGGGGAGGGGGTGAGTTGGACGTCGATGCCGAGGTCGAGGGCGAGGCGGCCGACGACGTAGTGGCCGAGGAAGCGGGCGGGGGCGCCGAGGAAGTCGCCTTCGCCGCGGAGTCGTTGGTTGGCGA
>NZ_JBFAZH010001817.1:0-1065 GCF_040681735.1 Actinoplanes sp. NPDC051633
GGCGCCGTGCCGCAGCAGCAGGCCGTCGGCGAGCTTCTCGTAGACGACACCGACGTAACCGGTGACGACGACCGGGCGCGGACCGCTCCCCCAGGCGTGCTTCAGGCCGTGCAGCATGGCCTGCACCCCGCCGCCGACCAGCGCGAGGACGAGGATGTCGTAGGACTCGCGGGTGATGGCGCGCAGGAACTCGGCGCGGGTGACCTCGCGGAGCGCGTCGGCGGTGGCGCCGGTCTCCGCGAGCTGACGGGGTGTCGGGGTGGCCCGGCCCCGCAGGAGGTAGCCGTCGAGCCGTCCGGCAGCGGCGGGAGCGATACGGCGCGCGGTGAGCGCGCCCCACTTCCACCGGGTGTCGGAATCGGCGAGGACGGCGATCCGCGGGGACTTCGTTGCACTTGCTGGCACGCCGAAGACGCTAGGAAGCGATTCGTAGCCCCGGCCCAACCCGAACTCAACAAACGGTTAACAGCACATCGACGAATGGGGATTCGGGCCCGGATCGGCCTCAGGGAAAACCCGGTTCACGGCTTCGCCACGCGTCGTTCACCCGGTATCAAGGCGAGCGTCGACACGAATGCCGGGCCCCGCCCTAACGTCCTCGGCGTGGTCAAGCTCTCGGTCATCGTGCCGTTCTACAACGTGCAGCAATACGCGCCGGACACATTGAGGAGTCTTCGTGCGAACGCGCGGGACGATTACGAGTTCATTCTCGTGGACGACTGTTCCCGCGACGGGACACCGGGCATCCTCGAACGCGCCGAACGCGAACTGCCGGGCGCCGTCGTCGTCCGGCACGAGCGCAACGGCGGGCTCGCGACCGCCCGCAACACCGGTCTGGACCGGGCGCGCGGCGAGTACGTGACGTTCCTGGACGGCGACGACTGGCTCGCCCCCGGCTACTACGACCAGCTGGTGGCGCGCATGGACGACCTGGGGTGCGACTTCCTGCGCACCGACCATGTCCAGTGCACCGCGCGGGCCCGGTCGGTGCACCGGGTGCCGCACGGCCGGCGCGATGTCGTCCTGGACCCGAGGGCGGCCATCCTGCCCGCGGACCGGTCGACG
>NZ_JBFAZH010001818.1:0-1065 GCF_040681735.1 Actinoplanes sp. NPDC051633
GACCTCGCCCCCGACACCTCCCTCTACGCCCGCTATCCCAGGGAAGTCCCCCTGAAGCACTTCCGCGCAGACCTCATGGACGCGCTCGGCCTGCCCGCCGACGACGCCCGCGACCGCCGGCTCAGCGAAAGGCTCGTCCTCGAGGCGCTGCAGACCCCCCCGCGCCCTCATCGTCGACGAGGCGCAGGCTCTCGGACCCGCCGTCTATGAGTACATCCGCTACCTCAGCGAGGACACGCCCCTGTCCGTCGTCTTCGTCGGCGGGGAGAACTGCTACCAGCGGCTGCGCCGCCAGGCCGCCCTGGCGTCCCGCATCGCGATCTGGCAGGCCTTCGCCCCGCTCACCGCCAAGGAGGTACTGAAGCACCTCCCCGCCTACCACCCGCTATGGAAGGACGTCAGCCCCGACGATCTGCTCTGGGCCAATGAGGCCGCCTGCCACGGCAACTTCCGCACGTGGGCTCGCTTCACCCACCTCGTCCAGCAGGAACTCACCCACCCCGACTCACCCGACAAGATGGTCACCCCCGCTCTGATGCGAGAGGTCATGCACCGCAGGAACCCCCTGCAATTCCGCGACGACCAGCACTCCGGTGCGACTTCGTGACCTGTCAGGCCACGGGCGCGGTGAGATGCCGTCGGCGGCGCCTGCGCCGGGCGGTTGCCCCTGGGCCGGACCGGCCGGTGCAGCAGTCGGCGCGGAGACGTGCTCTGCGGAGCCCCGCGCAGTGGGCGGACGGCCCAGGCACCAGTCGCCGGCCTGAGACGTGGGAGTCAAACGCGCAGAGATCCTCGACGAGACAGAGGCCGTGCTGAACGATCTCGGCATCGACCGCGTCCGTTCGCCAACTGGCAGCGCCCCGCCCTTACAGGGCGAGCGATCGCTGACGGCCCCGCCCTGGCCGATGTCGCTCGCACTCTCCTCGCCGACGACTTCCGCGCCGACATGTCCAGCGCCCCGACACTGGGCCCCGGCTTCGACGGCCTGTTCGACGAACTGCGCCGACTGACCGAGTCCCATCTTTTCGAGCCCGTAGGACGGCTGCGATGGTGGTGGGAGGCACG
>NZ_JBFAZH010001819.1:0-1063 GCF_040681735.1 Actinoplanes sp. NPDC051633
CCACTTCGGTTTGGTGCGTCCCGGCCGGAGGCAGCGTGCGGCCTTGACCACGACGGCGGCCCGCTGAGGACCCGGGACGTGCGATGGCTCGTATCCGTCGAATTGCTTTATGCCGCCAGCCGGGTGCCGATCTGATCGGACTCCTTGCGCTCGGGGGTCTGCTCTGTGGTTGATCGCAGGCGGCGGGAGGTGCGCCGCATCAGGCGCCACGCCATCAGCGCGGCGGCGACCACGCCGAGTCCACAGTGCACGAGCAGCACGCCGGCCAGATGCGGGCCGCCCCAGTCGTGCTGGTAGGTCGAGGGATCGTTGACGTCGATCACGAACGGCTCGACGATCGCCCGGGCGACGAAGTAGACCCCGGCGAACCACAGGAGAGCCACACCGATTCGCTTCATGCCATCGACGCTAGTGATCTCCCCGCCCGAGCTCGGTGGTGCTAGCACCACCCCGCCCCCGAGATATCCCCTAAGGCCCCGGGGTGATCAGCCCGCTCTCGTAGGCGAACGCAATCGCGCGGGCCCGGTCACGCAGGCCGAGCTTGTCGAGGGCCCGGCCGAGGTGCGTCTTGACCGTGGTCTCGCCCAGGTAGAGCCGCGCCGCGATCTCGGCGTTCGACAGCCCCCGGCCCACCAGGGCCAGCACCTCGGCCTCGCGGGCGGTCAGTTTGTCGAGCAGGGGATCGCGGGGCCTGGCCCGGGGCGCGCCCGCATAGCGCGTGATCACCCGCGGCACCACGGCCGGGTCGAGCAGCCCGCGCCCGGCCGCCACCTCGCGCAGCGCCTCGAGCAGCTGCTCGGGCGGCGACACCTTCAGCAGGAACCCGGCAACGCCCGCCCGCAGCGCCCCGTCGACCAGCACCTCCTCGTCGAATGTCGTGAGCACCAGCACGCGCACCTCGGGGTGGGCGGCGCCGATGGCCGTGGCCGCGGCGATCCCGTCGAGCCCCGGCATCCGGGCGTCCATCAGCACGACGTCGGGCTTCAGCTGCTCGGCCAGGCGCACCGCCTCGGCTCCGTCGGCGGCCTCGCCGACGACCTCCATGTCCGTCTCGTCGGAGATC
>NZ_JBFAZH010001820.1:0-1063 GCF_040681735.1 Actinoplanes sp. NPDC051633
GTTTCTGTGTCTCTAAATCTGTGCTCGGTTTCGGTTGGCTCGTGTTTTGATAACTGTTGCTCGAATTCTCTCCGTTCATTTGCCCGACCACTCCGGGCGTCCAGGGGGTGCCCGCCCCGCCGGGACCCGACGCGACCGCGCCCCAACTGCTGCTGGCCGCGGCGCAGCAGGCGGCGAAGCCGGCGAGCACCGGCCGCTACTGGCGCGTCCTCATGGTCGACAAGTCGAGCGGCCAGAACTTGAAGGGCAGGGCAGGCGCCGAGACGTTCGACATCGGCATGCGCTTCGCCGAGGAGGTGTGGCTGCCGAAGAACCCGGCGGACGGGTACTGGGTGGGTTCGCAGAGTCTCGGCGTTTTTCCGTGGTCGGCGAAGGACAAGGCCGCGTGGGCGCGGGCCGGATCGCCCACCCGGTTCACGGGCTTTCTGGACCCGCCGACCGGCGCACGGACCACCACCCTGTCGACCAAGCCGCGACCCGGAAAACTGCAGCAGGTCGACGCCGGATGGCGGGTCGAGGTGTACAACCTCTACGACCCGTTCGACCTTGCGAAGCTGCCGGCCGACCCGGACGCGCTGCGCTCGGCCGCCGTTGAGAAGATGAAGGAGACCGGCCGGGCGGAGGACGGCGACCTCGGGATCTACGTGATGATGACGGAGTTGTTGAAGTTCGCGCCGGCCACGCCGGAACTGCGCTCGGCCGCCTTCACGGTGCTGTCCCGGCTCCCCGAGATCCGGAACCTGGGCATGCGGGAGGACGCCGCCGGCCGGACGGGAATCGCTCTCGGGTGGGGCAGCAGCCATTACATGATCCTGAACCCGCAGGACTACAGCTTCCTGGGCTATGGATTCCTGGACGCGGATCAGGACAGGTCGATCATCAAACTCGGGTGGACCGACGACAAGCCGGTCGCACCGGCGCTCAACTAGGCGGCGGCGACCCGGGCCTGCTCGGTGGCGACGTCGTACTCCGGCGCTGGATAGCCGGGGTCGACGTCGGCCATCGCCGCGCGCAGCAGCGAGGCCACCGCCCAGTTCCGGTACCACTTGCGGTCGGCCGGGAC
>NZ_JBFAZH010001821.1:0-1063 GCF_040681735.1 Actinoplanes sp. NPDC051633
GCTCAAGTTCATCTCGAAGCACTCGTACAGCCTGTTCATCGGCTACCGGCTGGTGCTGGGCGCGGTGCTGATGGTGCTGCTGGCGACCGGTGCCATCGAGGCACAGTGAGCATCGAGGCGCAGTGACCTCGCCGGCCGACCGTGCCCTGGCGCACGTGCGGTCGCTGGGCACACCCGGTGACATGCCCGCCGCGCCGATCACGGTCAGTTTCCACCCCGACCGGCTGCTGGTCGACGGGTCGACCGTCGCGGAACACCTCGCCGCGGAGGGCCGGTACCGCAGCCAGTTCGAGACGGGCATCTCCAACGGCGGTCTGACCGCGTACCCGGGCGGGGACCGCGACGTGTGGGAGCAGCGCATGTTCGGCGGCGCGTACCCGTCGCACGTGCGCGTGGATCGGCCGATCTACGGCGGCCTCAACCTGGCCGGGCATCCCGACGGGGCGTCGCCGCGGTTCGGCAGCTGCCACCTGCGGCTGACTCCGGCGGTGTCGGCGCGGGCGACGTTCAGTCACGGCGACAGCGTGCTGGAACCGACGGTGGTGGGCACGGCCGACACGTTCGGCGGGATCTGGGCGGCGCTGCTGGCCGCCGTCGAGCAGACCGGTGCGGCGCTGTGCGTGCCGGCCCGCACGGCGGCGCAGTGGGTGGCCGCGCTGGGTGAGCCGCGCACGGCCGCGGGCCGTTGCCTGGACGAGTACGTCGAAGCCCAGGTCCACGGCGGGCTCGACCTGGCCGTGGACGTCGAGGCCGTGGTCGCGGACCCGTCGTTCCGGGGTACGCCCACCGAGGCGCTGTTGTCCCGGCTGGCGCCCCGCCTGGAATACCACCCGGGTTTCCGGCTGGGCCCGGACGACTTCCCGGAGGATCTGCGCGGCCCGGACACCGTGCGGGTGGCGGCGTTCGTGGCGGCCCGCTTCGGGGTGGACGTGCTGTCGGCGGAGGTGGTCGGCCGGGCGGCCGCCGAGGTGGTCCGCGACCCGGCGCCCTGGGCACGGTTCGGCCCGGGCGCCGAGGTGCTGCAGCTGCTCAAGTACGTGTGGCACATCCTGGTGCTGCGCGG
>NZ_JBFAZH010001822.1:0-1061 GCF_040681735.1 Actinoplanes sp. NPDC051633
GAGGAGTTCGACCTCGACGCGACCAGCGTCGCCGACGACCTCCGCGCCCTGAAGCAGCGGCTGGAGAGCACATAATACCGTTGGCCCGGCCGGGCGTGTGATCCGGGACGGCCGAGCGGCCGCCGTCCAGCGGCGTCTGTCCGATATGCCAGAATCCTCCCAAACCTCCGCAGGGCGAGATGTTCACCACGCCGCCGCGCGCTGCAAGCGTGCCCTCATCCTGCTTCGATAAGGCGATGACGCACATCTGGCCCGGTAACCCGTACCCGCTGGGCGCCACCTACGACGGTGGCGGCACCAACTTCGCGCTGTTCTCCGAGGTGGCGGAGCGGGTCGAGTTGTGCCTGTTCGACGACGACGGCAAGGAGACCCGGATCGACCTGCCGGAGCGCGAGGCGCTGGTGTGGCACGGCTACCTGCCGCGGATCGTGCCCGGCCAGCGGTACGGCTACCGGGTGCACGGGCGCTACGACCCGTCGGCCGGCCTGCGCTGCGACCCGGGCAAGCTGCTGCTCGACCCGTACGCGAAGGCGGTGGACGGGCACATCGAGTGGAACCAGGCGATGTTCTCGTACCGGTTCGGCGACCCGCAGTCGTTCGTCGAGGCCGACTCGGCGCCGTACTCGATGCGGTCCGTGGTGATCAATCCGTTCTTCGACTGGGCCAACGACCGCCCGCTGCGTATCCCGTTCCACCAGACCGTCATCTACGAGGCCCACGTCAAGGGCATGACCCAGCAGCACCCGGGCATCCCGGAGGACGTCCGCGGCACGTACTCGGGGCTGGCCCACCCCACGATGATCAACTACTTCAAGAGCCTCGGCGTCACCGCGGTCGAGCTGATGCCGGTGCACCAGTTCGTCAACGACGGCACCCTGATCGACAAGGGCCTGTCCAACTACTGGGGCTACAACACCATCGGCTTCTTCGCCCCGCACAACGACTACGCGTCGTTCGGCGGCCGCGGCGGGCAGGTGCAGGAGTTCAAGTCGATGGTCAAGGCGCTGCACGCGGCCGGCATCGAGGTGATCCTGGACGTCGTCTACAACCACACCGCCGAG
>NZ_JBFAZH010001823.1:0-1059 GCF_040681735.1 Actinoplanes sp. NPDC051633
GAGCGGAGACCGGCGCCCACGGCGCGGCTGATGTCGGCGACCGAGGCGTCGCGTTGCAGGTCGACGAACTGGGTGGCGCCCTCCGCGCCCGAGGCGTCCGGCACCCGCCACAGCACCAGCGGTGCCGCCGCGGCGACGGGCCGGGGCGCCTCGGGGATACGGCCGGTGGGCTCGAAACCCAGCGATGCGACCGCAGCGCGGCCGGCGGCCAGGCACCCGGCGAGGTCGAACACCCCGGCCGCGGCACCGGCCACGACGAGACCGTCCAGCTGCTCGCCCGGCAGGAACGCGCCGAGCACCTCGTCGTAGCGCAGCCGGCCGCGGGCCTGGCTGAACAGGTGCACGGCAGGGTTCCAGCCGCCACTGACCAGGAGGAGGTCACACGGGACGGCATCGGTCCCGACAAGCGCGTGCGTGATCCGCTCGTCCCCGCGGGTCCCGGTCACCACGGATCCGGCGACGACCCGGATCCCGGCCGCCGCGCACTCGTCCGCGAGGCGTGCGGGGACTTCGGCGCGGGCGTCGACGACGGCTGGCACTCGCACACCCGCGTGGTGCAGGTCGAGGGCGGCGTCGTACGCGCTGTCGTTGGTGGTGAAGACCACCGCCTCCCGGCCGGGGAGCACCCCGTAGCGGTTGAGGAACGTCCGGGCCGCGCCGGCGAGCATGATCCCGGGGCGGTCGTTGTCGCAGAACACGACGGGGCGCTCGTGCGCGCCGGTCGCCACCACGACCGAGCGGGCTCGCAGCCGCCACACCCGCTGGCGCGAGACGTTCCTGGGAGCGGCCGCTCCGAGGTGGTCGGTGCGTCGCTCGAGGGCCAGGACGAAGCCGTCGTCGTAGCTGCCGAACGCGGTGGTGCGCTGCAGATGCAACACCTCGGGGTACGAGCCCAGCTCGGCCGTGGCGGCGGCGACCCAGTCCGCGGCCGGCGCCCCGTCCAGCTCGTCGGTGCCGGACAACAGTGATCCGCCCGCCTCGGCCTGCTCGTCGACCAGGGCGACGCGGGCCCCGGCGCGGGCGGCGGTCAGCGCGGCGGTCAGCCCGGCCGGACCGGCG
>NZ_JBFAZH010001824.1:0-1059 GCF_040681735.1 Actinoplanes sp. NPDC051633
TGAACGTCATACAGTTATGGCCCCTCTCCTGGCGGGTTACCCCCACCCGGGCGGATCGGGCGGCTACGCCGCGCGTCCCGAGGATCCGCCCTTGCCCCGCCGCGCACCCCGGCCGCGCCGTGAACGCGATGGCCGGACCGGATCAGCCGGGTTGTCGACGTCGCCCGGGCTAGAGAAGGAGACCACTGGCACCGGCGGCCGATCGGCCTTCGGCGCGGCCGGCGTGACCGGACTCAGGTCCGGCACCGGCGGCGGAAGGTAAAGCCCGGCCTCTTCGAGCAGCTTGCACACCACGCCGACCGGTATCCGGCCCGACTGCAACAGCGTCTTCGGCAGAGCGACAACGGCGGCCATCACGTCGGTTGGCACCGGCACCAGCCGGTTCAGCAGCTCCGGTTTTACGCCTTCGACCGCCAAGTAACCGGCCTCGACCGGGGACAGACCAAGGTCCAGCCAGGGCAGCACCGTGCGGTCAGTGAAGCCGTGGACCGCCCACTGCTTCGCCTGGTTGTTGTACCGCTCGGCTTCGTGCTCTCGAATCCGCTCCTGGTTGCGCAGTTCGACCGGCATCAGCACCCGGGCAAGTGAGCCCATGCCGGACACTCGCACGGAACGACGAGCCCGGTTGTCGCGCGCAGCAGGACGTTGCCGCCCCCGCTGATTAGCTGGTATCAGCAGCGGGCGCTGCGTCGGCGGTCCCGGCCGGGCCGCCGCGGCCGCACGACGTGAGGCTTCACTGGCCGGCGTCTCCGGCCAGCCGAACAGATCGGCATCCCGCTGCCGCCCCTGCGGCCGCGCCGGCGATGGCCGCGGGAAGGCGATCGGCGCCGGCATCGCAATCGACCGCGGCCGAGGCTGCGGTGGGGGCCACTCGTCACCCATCACATGCGCCATGGGCACCTGGCGGCGACAGCCCGCCGGGCCCATCAGGACGTAGACCTGCGACTCGCTGAGACTGCTGTTCGCAGTAATCGTGAACCCGCACCCCTCGGCCAACGCGACGATGTCCGCGGCCGTCATGTCGACGCCGCACAGGTCGCTGAAGCGGCGCGCAACCTC
>NZ_JBFAZH010001825.1:0-1055 GCF_040681735.1 Actinoplanes sp. NPDC051633
CTGTCCGCCTCGCCGGTGCCACTGCCGCCCGGCGCGGTGGTCCTGTCCAGCGAACCGCTCCCGGCGCGGCGGCTCCCGCCGGACGCCGCCGCCTGGCTTCTAGACTCGGGCTCATGAGCAGCAGCCGTCGCCTCGCCGACATCGCCGAGCACGTCGGGGTCAGCCAGGCGACCGTGTCCCGGGTGCTGAACGACAAGCCCGGCATCTCCCAGGCCACCCGAGACGCGGTGCTCACCGCGCTGGACGTGCTGGGCTACGAGCGGCCCAACAAGCTGCGCGGCGAGCGGGCCCGGCTGGTCGGCATCGTGCTGCCCGAGATGAGCAACCCGGTGTTCCCGGCCCTGGCCGAGGCGATGGCCGGCGCGCTCGCCAAGCGCGGCTTCAGCACGGTGCTGTGCACCCGCACGGTGGACGGCGTCTCCGAGGCGGAGTATGTGCGGATCCTGCTCGAGCAGCAGGTCTCCGGGGTGCTCTTCGGCGGCGGGCTCTACCAGGAGGCGGACGCCGACCACGCGCACTACGCGGCGCTGCGCGAGCGGTCCCTGCCGACCGTGCTGGTCAACGCGGCGGTCGACGGGCTCGGGTTCCCGCAGGTGTGCACCGATGACGGGCACGGCGTGGAAATGGCGTACCAGCACCTCGCCGCCCTCGGGCACGACCGGGTGGCGCTGCTGCTCGGGCCGTCCGACCACGTGCCCTCGGCCCGCAAGCTGTCCGCCTTCCTCGGCTGCGCCGGCGGCCCGCCGCAGATCGGCCCGCCCCAGATCGGCCGGGCGCCGTTCGCGATGGCCGAGGCTCAGGTGATGGCCGGGCGGCTGCTCGGCGAGGGGGCGACCGCCCTGATCTGCGCCAGCGACGTCACCGCGATCGGCGCGATCCGGGCCGCGCACCGGATGGGCCTGTCCGTCCCCGGCGACGTCTCGATCGTGGGGTACGACGACTCGCCGGTGATGGCCTGCACTGATCCGCCCCTGACGACGGTCAGGCAACCGGTCGACGCGATGGGTCAGGCGGCCGTCTCCCTGCTGCTGCAGCAGATCGACGGCCGCCCGGCG
>NZ_JBFAZH010001826.1:0-1054 GCF_040681735.1 Actinoplanes sp. NPDC051633
GGCCTGGTGACCCGGGCTGGCGGCGCGATCCGCTTCACCCCGCCCGCACTGTCGGAGGTGCTCGCCGACGAGGCCGGCGCCGAGGAACGCGCCCGGATCCACGACGCGCTGGCCGCGGCGGCGCTCGACCCGATCGGCGCGCTGCGGCATCGGGCGCTGCGCAGCGGCCTGCCGGATGCCGCGGTCGCCCGATCGCTGGCCGGCTCGGCCGATCGGGCGGCCCGGGCCCAGGCCGGACGGACCGCCGCCGAGCTCTATCTGCTCGCCGCCGCCCGCGGCACCGCCGCGCTGGCGGCCGATCGGCTGGACTGGCTGCTGGCCGCCGCCGGCGTCGCCGCCGCCAGTGGCGCACCGGAGCTGGCCGGGCAGGCCGCCGAGGCGGTGCTGGCCAGCCCCGGCGCCCCGGCCGCGCATCGGGTTCGCGCCCGCCTGGTGCTGATCGACCTGGCCGGCCAGGCGCTCGCGGAGATGGGGGAGATGTTCGCGGCGGCGCTGATCGAGGCGGGCGACGACCCGGTGCTGCGCGCGCCGGTGCGGCTGCGCCGGACCTGGGCGGCCATCGTCGGCGGCGACCCGGACGCGGCCGCCACCGAGGCGGAACGCACCGCCGCCGACGCCCGCGAGGCCGGCGACGCGACCACCGAGTCGATGGCGCTCAGCGCCCTGGCGCAGGTGCAGCGCATGCGCGGCGAGGAGCGCTGGATCGAGACCCTGCGGGCCGCGCTCAGCCTGCCCGCCGAGCAGGTGCCCGGCTTCCTGCATCTGGGGCCGCGCTACATGGCGGCCCGGTTCGCGATGGTCGACGACCGGCTCGACGAGTCCCGGGACGAGTTGCTCGGGCTGCTCGCGGTGGCCGAGCAGGACCGCACCGGCGAGGCGCTGGTCGAGGTGCTGCGTAGCCTGTCCGAGGTGGCCACCCGCGCGGGTCGCTGCCGGGAGGCGTTGCGTTACGCGCATCGGGCGGTGGAGGCCGCCCAGCGGGCCGGTCTGAGTCCCGGCCCGACCTGGTACACCGCCGCGGTGGCGGAGCTGGCCGGTGGCAGCTTGCCGGCCG
>NZ_JBFAZH010001827.1:0-1053 GCF_040681735.1 Actinoplanes sp. NPDC051633
TCACACCCGGGTCCCAGGCGCCCATGAGCTCCATGCTCGCCTTGTGGTTGGCGATCAGGCCGGCCGAGCTTCCCGCGCCCTGCTGCGCCGAGGTGGTCAGGAACCCGTCGTTGAACGGCTTGGTGTCGGCGAACGCCTTGAGGTCGTTGCCCGCTTTGGTCCAGCAGGCGTCGTCGAAGGTCTTGCTCTTGGCCGTGGCGTCGAGCGTGGCCCGGCTGCAGGCACGCAGCGCGAACCAGTAGTACCAGTGGGCGGCCGGCCAGGCGTCCTTGCCGCCGAGAGCGATCGGCGTACCCTTCGCCTTCAGCTTGGCCACCGCTGCGTTGAGGTCGTCCAGTGTCGCCGGCGGCGCCGTGACCCCGGCCGCCTTGAACAGGTCCTGGCTGTACCAGAGACCGCCGGGCAGGATCGAGGTCGGAACGGAGTACGTCTTGCCGTCGATCGCCCCGGTGCCGAGGACGGCGTCGCCCACCGCCGCCTTGGTCTCGGCGCTGATGTCGTCGGTGAGATCCTTCAGCTGGCCCGCCTCCACCATCGCGGCCATCTTGCCGCCGCCGCGCTGAAGGAAGATGTCGGGAGCGGAGCCGGAGTTCAGCGCGGTCTGCAGCTTGCCGTCCAGATCTTCGTTCTGAACCGTCTGAATCTTGATGGTGACCGTCGGGTTGGCGGCGTGATAGTCGGCGGCGACCTTGTCCCAGAACGCCTTGCCGGGACCGGTCGTGGCGTTCTCCCACAACTGCATCGTGACGTTGCCGCCCGAGTCGGCGCCGCCACCGTCGTCATCGCCGCCACTGCAAGCGGCCATGCTCGCGGCGCTCAACGCCGCCACAGCGGCCATTGCGAGAACCTTGCTCGGTGCCATGCAGCTCACCTCTCGAGCCGAAACTTTCGGTGATTTTCCGAAATATGAAGCTCAAGTTATGAAGAGACGCATGCGCATGTCAAGATTTTGCTCGACTGGAAATCACAGTCGTGGTAACGATTTCGTAGCGGCGCGGTCCGGACGACAACATCGTCGGGCACGGAAGCGGCCACTGAAAGCTTTCAGACAAG
>NZ_JBFAZH010001828.1:0-1051 GCF_040681735.1 Actinoplanes sp. NPDC051633
GTCGGCCGGGAGGACGCGGTCCGGCTGCTCGGCGGGCTCCTCGAGCGGGTGGCCGACGGCGGCGGCGCGACCGTCGTGTGCGGCGAGGCGGGAATCGGCAAATCGGCGCTGCTGGCGGAGGCGACCCGGCTGGCGGCTGCCGCGAAGATGCGGGTGTTGACGACGACCGGCGTGCAGAGTGAGGCGCAGATCGCCTTTGCCGGCATCTATCAACTCCTGCGGCCCATCCTCGACCAGGCCGACCGGTTGCCGCCGCCGCAGCGGGACGCCGTGCTGGCGGCGTTCGGCCGCAGCAATGCAGCGCAGCCGGAGTTGTTCCTGATCGCCCTCGCGACGTTGAGCCTGCTCGGTGAGGCCGCCGCCCAGGCACCGGTCGTGCTCGTGATCGAGGATGCCCAGTGGCTCGACCAGGCGAGCGCGGACGTCCTCCTGTTCGTCGCCCGCCGCCTGGAGTTCGAGCCGGTCGTGCTCCTGGCGGCGCTGCGGGACGGCTTCGACGGCCCTTTCTCCGGCAGCGGCCTGCCCGAGCTTGCCCTGCCGCGGCTGGATCGCCCCTCGGCCGAGCTGCTGGTCGACACGCGGACCCCCGGTCTGCGGCCGGAGGTGCGGGAACGGGTGCTGAGCGAGGCGGCCGGCAATCCGCTCGCGCTGGTCGAACTGCCCACCGTCCTCGACGCCGGCCACCCCTTGCCGCCCGCGGCCGTGCTGCCGTTGAGCGCGCGGCTCGAGGATGCCTTCGCGGCCCGGACGACCGGCCTGCCCGCCGCGACGCAGGCCGTGCTGCTGGCGGCCGCGGTCAACGACGGCGACACCCTGTCCGAGACGCTGGCCGCGGCAACCATCGTCGCGGGGTCACCGTGCACAGTTGACGACGTGGAGCCGGCCGTCGCGGCGCGGCTCGTCGAGGTCGACGCCGAACACCTCCGGTTCCTGCACCCGCTGATGCGCTCCGCGATCCACCAGCGCGCCGGCCTCGGCCGGCGGCACCGCACCCACGCCGCCCTGGCCCGCGTGGTGACCCATGACGACCGCCGCACCTGGCATCGAGCCG
>NZ_JBFAZH010001829.1:0-1050 GCF_040681735.1 Actinoplanes sp. NPDC051633
ATCCAGTGCTCTACCTCCGGCAAGAAACACACGACGCTGCACCTAAATGCATTTCGGGGAGAACCAGCTATCACGGAGTTTGATTGGCCTTTCACCCCTAACCACAGGTCATCCCCCAACTTTTCAACGTTGGTGGGTTCGGTCCTCCACGCAGTCTTACCCACGCTTCAACCTGCCCATGGCTAGATCACCCCGCTTCGGGTCTAGAACACGCGACTCAGACGCCCTCTTCAGACTCGCTTTCGCTACGGCTACCCCACCCGGGTTAACCTCGCCACATGCCACTAACTCGCAGGCTCATTCTTCAAAAGGCACGCCATCACCCCCACGCACAAGTGCGCATAAGGCTCTGACGGATTGTAGGCGAACGGTTTCAGGTACTATTTCACTCCCCTCCCGGGGTACTTTTCACCATTCCCTCACGGTACTCGTCCGCTATCGGTCACCAGGAAGTATTCAGCCTTACCAGGTGGTCCTGGCAGATTCACAACGAATTACACGAGTCCGCTGCTACTCGGGACACCTGCAAAGAGATCACACATTTTCGCCTACCGGGCTCTCACCGTCTACGGCCGACTTTCCCACGTCGTTCGACTAACATGCGACTTTATAACTCTTCTCCACACTGTCAGATGTGAAAAGCAGATCCCACAACCCCGCACACGCAACCCCTGACAAGTATCACACGCACACGGTTTAGGCTACATCCGCTTTCGATCGCCACTACTCACGGAATCACTATTGTTTTCTCTTCCTACGGGTACTGAGATGTTTCACTTCCCCGCGTTCCCCCTCACCGCCCTATATATTCAGGCGGGAGTAACACCACATGACTGATGCTAGGTTTCCCCATTCGGACACCCTGGGATCACAGCTAGGTTGACAGCTCCCCCAGGCCTATCGCGGCCTCCCACGTCCTTCATCGGCTCCTGGTGCCAAGGCATCCACCGTCCGCCCTTGACAACTTAACCACACAACAAACCACAGAAAACAAGATGCTCGCGTCCACTGTGCAATTCTCAACCAACAACCAACCCACAACCACCACGC
>NZ_JBFAZH010001830.1:0-1050 GCF_040681735.1 Actinoplanes sp. NPDC051633
GGCCGGCGCCGGGAACCTCTGGCCGGTCATCGCGGGCCTGCTGGAGAAGGACCCGGCCCGCCGGCTGACCGCGGACCGGGCCCGTCCACTGCTGGCCGCCCAGGCACGGACCGACGCCACCGTGCAGTACACGCCACCGGCACCGGCACCGTCCGCGCCACCGTTCCACCCGGCTCCGACCCCGACGCCGGCGCACACTCAGGCGCCCGTTCCGTTCCATCAACCGATGCACCGCGGCATGCTGCCCGCTGATTTCCCCGTTCAGCTCGTCGAGCTGACGGTGGGGGACCGCACCGGTTACACGCTGCGGGCGTACGTGCCGGAGGAGGACGGGTGGGCCACGCCGGTGTTCGCCGGCACCGCCGGGCGTCTCCCGCTGGTGCCCCGTCCGGAGCAGGCGGCCGGGTTCGCGCTGTCCAGCCCCGAGCACGATCTCTCCGGTATCCCGCACTGGGGCTGGCTGTGTCAGGCGATGTCGCAGGCGTACCTGCCGTTGCTGGACGAGAACCGGTACGACCTGGGACTTCCGGCGGTCAGCCTGGAGCTGGAACCGGCCCGCTGGCTGCCCGACCTGATCGTCAAGTCCGGCACGATCGCGAACGAGCTGATGCTGGCCCTGGACATCGAGGAGGCGTACCCGTATCTGGCCACCGGCGCCCCGCTCGACCATCTCGACGACACCCTGCGCCAGGCCGGCTCCCGGCCGCGCCGCAGCCACATCAGACAGTGGGAGCAGCTCGACCGCGGCCTGCTCGCCGGCTGGTGGCAGGCGGTCGCCGACATCATCGAGTCGCGACTCGACTGGCGACACTGACCGCCGCACGGGAGTCGATATGGACGAGGCGCCGAGGGATCCGGTTCGTACGCCACGGCTGGTCCTGACACCGGTCGCCGCGGGCGATGTCGACGATCTGGTCCTGCTGTACAGCGACCCGATCGTCGCGTATTGGACCGGACCGTGGACGCCCGCGGCCGTGCAGAAGTGGGTCACGGACATGGTGGGCCGGTGGGAGACGGACGGGGTCGGCAAGTGGATGGCGCGTGACCGCT
>NZ_JBFAZH010001831.1:0-1049 GCF_040681735.1 Actinoplanes sp. NPDC051633
TGACTGTGTTTTATATTTTTCTCGTTCATTATAACCCTCTTTAATTTGCTTATTAACGATTCATTATAACCACTTATTTTTTGTTTGGTTGACAAAATCACTGCGGTCCGCCGATGCGGGCGACCGGTTGCCCCGGCGCAACCGGGTCGTCGTGGTGCGCCAGCCACTCGGTCAGCACACCGGCGGCGTGGGCGGTGACCTCGACGCCGCCTTGGCGCGTGATCACCTGGCCGATGACCTGGCCGATCTCGACGGGCCGGCCCTCGACCAGAGAGAGCTCGCGCTGGAAGGTGCCGGCTTTCGCCGCGACCACGACCCGGAAGAGCGGGGTCGGCTCGAGGCTGGGCTGCACACCGTGCCGGGCGATCAGATCGCGGGCGGCCGGCAGGTCGGCGGGGGTGTTCAGGGTCAGGATCTCAGGGGCACCATCGCCCTTGAGCTCACGTTTCACCAGGCCGGCCAGGGTGCCGGCCGGCGGCAACTCGAGGATCGCGGTGACGCCGAGGTCACGCAGCGATCGCATGCACAGGTCCCAGCGCACCGGCGCGGTGACCTGGCGGACCAGGCGCTGCAGCATCTCGCGGCCGTGGGCGACGGCCGTGCCGTCGAAGTTGGACAGCAGGATGCGGGCCGGGTCGGTGACGGTGACCCCGCCGGCGAGCGCAGCCAGCGCCGTCTCGGCGGGCGCCATGAACGGCGTGTGGAATGCCCCGGCCACGGCGAGCGGGCGCACCCGTGCGCCCTCCGGGGGAGCGGCGGCGAACTTCTCCAGCGCGTCCAGCGCACCGGCCGCGACGATCTGGCCGGCGCCGTTGCGGTTCGCGGGGTAGAGGCCGGCCGCCTCGATCGCGGCGACCACCGTGTCGGCGTCGCCGCCCAGCACCGCGCTCATGCCGGTCGGCTCGAGCGCGCAGGCGGCGGCCATCTCGCGGCCACGCACTCCGGCCAGGGTCACCGCGGTCTCCGGCGTGATGACCTCGGCGAGCGCGGCCGCGCCCAGCTCACCGACGCTGTGCCCGGCGACCAGGCCGACGTCGTGGAACGGCAGG
>NZ_JBFAZH010001832.1:0-1046 GCF_040681735.1 Actinoplanes sp. NPDC051633
TGGCGGGAAACCCGGATCCCGCTCTTCGAGCAGGCCACCGACACGCGGTCGGAGGAGATCAGGGCGCAGGGCGTACGCCCCCGGGTGTGGTTCGGCGAGCGGTGGATCACGTCGGTGTTCGACCTGTTCGAGGAGAACGTCCGCTACTTCCCGGCGCTGCTGCCGATCTGCGACGACGACGACCCGGCCGAGATCCTGGAGCGCGGCGACACCCCGGGGCTGAGCGAGCTGCGGCTGCACAACGGCACGGTGTACCGCTGGAACCGGCCGATCTACGCCGTCGTGAAGGGCCGCCCGCACCTGCGCGTGGAGAACCGCGTGCTGCCGGCCGGCCCGACCGTGGTGGACACGATCGCGAACGCGGCCTTCTACTACGGGCTGATCCGGGTGCTCGCCGAGGCCGAACGACCGGTGTGGACGCAGATGTCGTTCAGCGCGGCGGAGGAGAACTTCCACGCGGGCGCGCGGCACGGCATCGACGCGTCGGTGTTCTGGCCGGGCCTGGGCTACGTGCCGGTGACCGAGCTGGTGCTGCGCCGGCTGCTGCCGATGGCGCGCGAGGGGCTGGACCGCTGGGGCGTGTCGCAGCACGAGCGGGACAGGCTGCTGGGCATCATCGAGCAGCGCTGCCTGACCCACCGCAACGGCGCGAGCTGGCAGGTGGAGACGCTGCACCGGCTCGAGGCCGAGGGCCACAGCCGCCAGGAGGCCTTGCACGAGATGCTGCGCGAGTACCTCCCCCTCATGCACGAGAACAAGCCGGTCCACGAGTGGCCGGCCGCTTGATCCCGGGCGGGCCCGGGGAGGTGTAACGCCGCGCGCCTCCGGAGCGCTCTTCTCATTGCGATACGCAGACGGCGGACTCCTCGGATCGGTGCGACGGACCTCGACCGGCTGCTTGCCAAGGGACGGGGCGAGGACTGAGGTGGAGAGACTTCGCACCGGTGACCCGGTGTTCGTGGACCGTTCCGGCCGTCGTGGCCGGCTGATGGCGATCGCCGGGACCACGGGCGGGCTCGCGCTGGCCCTGGTGTTGATGGCTCTGC
>NZ_JBFAZH010001833.1:0-1046 GCF_040681735.1 Actinoplanes sp. NPDC051633
CCGCGGCAAGGTCAACGTGCTGGTCGGCGAGAACGGCGCCGGCAAGTCCACGCTGATGAAGATCCTCTCCGGCTCGGAGCAGCCGACCAGCGGCGAGATCCTGCTGGACGGCGAGCCGGTGCAGCTCGCCACGCCGCGTGACGCGCAGGCCCTCGGCATCGGGATCATCCACCAGGAGCTCAGCCTCTTCCCGAACATGACCATCGCGCAGAACATGTTCGCCGGCCGGGAGCTGCGCCGCGGCGGCCGGTTCGTGAACGACGCCGAGCAGCGTCGCCGCACGGCCGAGGTGCTCACCCGGCTGGGCCAGAAGCTCAACCCCGACACCCTGGTCGGCGACCTGCCGATCGGGCAGCAGCAGCTCGTCGAGATCGGCCGGGTGCTCCTCGAGGACGTCCGCGTGCTCATCATGGACGAGCCCACCTCGGCCTTGAGCAACCACGAGGTGGACGTCCTCTTCGAGATCATGAAGAGCCTGCGCGAGCAGGACGTCACGGTCATCTACATCTCTCACAAGCTGGACGAGTTCCGGCGCATCGGCGACCGCGTCACGGTGTTCCGCGACGGCAGCCTCGTCGCCCACGAGGAGATGACCAGGACCGACACGGCGTGGATCGTGCGCCAGATGGTCGGCCGCGACCCCGACTCGCTGTACGTCCGCAACTCCTCCCCCACCGGCGACGTGCTGCTCGAGGTCAGCCACCTGACCGCGCTGGGGCCGACCCGCCCGCTGGTCAACGACGTCTCGCTGACCGTCCGGGCCGGCGAGGTGGTCGGCGTGTACGGCCTGATGGGCGCCGGCCGCACCGAGCTGGTCGAGTGCCTGATGGGCATCCGCACGGCCGACGCCGGCGAGGTGACCATCAAGGGGCGCCCGGAGCGCCGGGCCACCGTGCAGGCCCGGATGGACGCCGGTCTCGCCCTGGTCCCCGAGGACCGGCAGCGCGACGGCCTGGTGCAGACCATGTCGGTGCGCGACAACATCCTGCTCGCCACCATCGACCGATTCACCCGCGGCGGCCTGCTGCGTGGCGGCCGCGAGCAGC
>NZ_JBFAZH010001834.1:0-1044 GCF_040681735.1 Actinoplanes sp. NPDC051633
CCCTCTTTAATTTGCTTATTAACGATTCATTATAACCACTTATTTTTTGTTTGGTCACCTCGGCGGCCGGGTTCCACGCCACCACCCGGCCGTCGGCGTCGATCGCGACGTACGCCTCCAGTGCGGCGGCGAGCACCCCGGCCGGCGTAGCCAGGGATCCGCCGCCACACGTCATCGAGGCGGCCGGCCGCTGTATGCCCATCACATCCCCCGTCTCACCGCGGAATCCGGACCTCGCGGGGATGACGATGCTCCGGTATCCGCACGCTAACGCGCGCAGGTTGCCGAACCGCAGGTCTTCGCCATCTTCGCCGCACGGGGTGCCGGATCGTGATGGTCACCGGCGTGTGCCATCAGCCACTGGGTTCGTCGCTGTCAGCCGTCGGCCTGCTTGCCTGGAATCGGCGGCGAGGGTGCCCGCGACGCCACGGCGCCGGGTCATGCAGGTGCACGGTGGGACGGCGCAGGGCGCGCCCGGCCAGCTGCCGAACGGCGATGATCAGCGCCGCGCCGGCCAAGGACTGCCACCCGGTGCCGGCGCTCAAGCGCAGCAGGCCGGCGCGAGCCAGAAGTCCAGCGCAAGCCGCATCGCGGTGCGGCCGTCACCGATGGTCAGCACCGTCAGCACCGCGGCCGCCACACCCGCGGCAGTGCACAGCGGCGCCGCCGCCTGCACCAGCTGCGTCAGCGCAGGGTCCCTTCTCGGCTGGCGCAGGCGTGGGGCCGGGTTAATTACTACCTTGCAGGATGGGTTAGCTGAGGCGGAGGTCGGCCCAGACGCGTTTGCCGATTTCGGCGTGGTGGCGGTAAACGCCCCAGCCGTCGGCGATGGCCTGGATCAGGTGCATGCCGCGCCCGTTGTGTTGGCGCCAGCCGGTTGTCCTCACGGCTGCTAGATCATTTTCCCCACTCGGGCGGGTTGATGTTAGTTGGTGTGGACGGCTCGTAGCGAGACGACATTGGATGGTTCGGCTGCCGGTTGCGCGACCTGTGGTGTGGTCAGTAGCGCGACGATGGTGAGGGGTTGGCCGCAGTGCGGGCAGT
>NZ_JBFAZH010001835.1:0-1044 GCF_040681735.1 Actinoplanes sp. NPDC051633
TGTTGAGTTTTTTCCATTCACAGTGTGCTCTGATCTGGCGCGGCGCGGGCGTCCCCCCCCCCCGCGACGAGGTCTCCGGCCTTGTCAGGCTTGCTCGGCACGGTGAGACTTGTGCCGGTGCCAGCGTCGGCACACGCCGGACGGACAGGGACCTCGCAGCGCCAGGCCCACAGTGCGCCGCGCGCAGCCAGTCGCTGTTAAGGGGAGAACGTGGATTTTTGGGACCTTACCAAGCTGATGTTCCGGCGCTGGTATGTCTCTGCGCCCATCTTCCTCGTGGCCATCGCGGCCACCGTCTTCGTGGCCATGCAGGTCAAGCCGGACTACGTCGCCACCAGTTACGTCCAGCTTCTGCCGCCGTCGATCACGCCGAAGGCGACGGACGAGACGAAGGCCAGCGCCCGTAACCCGTGGCTCGACCTCGGTCTGCCGTCGCTCACCAAGGCCGGCATGATCTCGGTGCAGGACCAGCGGGTCGTCGAGGCGCTGAAGAACAACGGGCTCAGCGACGACTTCACCCTGACCCAGGACGCGCAGATGCCGATCGTGACCTTCGAGGTCATCGGCAGCACCGAGGACAAGGCGACGGAGACCTCCGAGTTCCTCATCAAGCGCTACGCCGACAGCGTCTCCACGCTGCAGAAGGAGTACGGCGCACCGAACGAGCAGATGATCACCGCGAAGCGTCTCGACCTGGGCGACAACGTCAAGGAGTCGACCTCCAAGGTGAAGCGCGCGCTGATCGCGGTCGCCGCGGTCGGCCTGCTGCTCGCCGTGGCGTTCACCGTCGCGGTCGACGCGTTGCTGCGCCGCCGCCGCCGCAAGCAGGACGACGACTCGGCGATCGTGTCCGGGCCGCGTCCGCCCAGGGCGGCCGGCGCCGCACCGGTTTCGCCGGCTCTACCGCCGAACGTCGCTCCCCCGGTGGTCCGCACCGGGAAGGAGTACAAGTCGCGCAGCGCGCACACCAACGGCACCAATGGCACCAACGGCGTCGGTGACCGGACGGCTATCGTCACGCCGCCCTCGCCCGGCACGCCGGCC
>NZ_JBFAZH010001836.1:0-1043 GCF_040681735.1 Actinoplanes sp. NPDC051633
CGCCCACAGCGCGCTGCCGGGCACCAGGAAGAACCCGGCCCGCAGCAGGATGCGCCGGACCACCGGGGAGTACCGGACGTAGCGCCCGCCGGAGCGGACGGCGGCGGCGAAGCGCTCGGGCGCGGTGCCGGTGTCCGTATCGGCCCGCCGCCACCGCCAGAGCACGATCGCGAAGATCGCAATGGACACCGTGTTGGCCGTGAACACCACGCCGACGCCCGCCTGCGCGATCAACAGGCCGGCCACCGCGGGGCCGACCGCCCGGGCCAGGTTCATGCTCACCGCGCCGAGCGCCGAGGCCGACGCGAGCTGCGGCCGGGGCACGAGCTCCGAGATCACCGCCTGCCAGGCCGGCGCGGTCATCGCCTGACCCGCCCCGAGCACGAACGTCAAGATCAGCAGCAGCGGCGGGTACATGCGGTCGAGGTACGTGAGAACGGTGAGCACGGTCCCGACCGCGAAGAGGAAGATCTGCACCGCCAGCAGCAGGCGCCGCCGGTCGAAGGTGTCGGCCAGCGCGCCGGACGGCAGGGCCAGCAACACGATCGGCAGGGCGCTCGCGGTCTGCACCACCGCCACCAGAGTGTCCGTGCCGGACTGCTCGACCAGCAACCACTGCGCACCGACCGTCTGCATCCAGGTGCCGATGTTGCTGACCAGCAGGGCCAGCCACAGGCTGCGGAACACGGCGATGCGCAGGGGGGCCCACGCCGACGGGGCGGCGACCGGGGCGGTTGCCGATGCGGCACTCATCGGGTGCAGGCGCTCAGTCCCTCGAGCACCCCGCTGCGGTAGGCCGCGATGCGATCGAACGCGCTGAGGCCTGACCGGTCCCCGGCCCGCCCGAAGGAGAGCAGGGCCGCGACCGCCTCGTCCAGGTCACCGGGCGACAGGGTCAGACCCTGGCCCGGCTGTCGGGCCAGCTGACTGTTCGTCCACGAGCCGGCCAGGCAGTCGACGGCGAGCTGCCCCGCCCGATCGGTCGTGCTGCTGCCGCTGCGATCGAGCGCGGCCCGGGCGAAGAGGTCGCCGAGCAGCATGCC
>NZ_JBFAZH010001837.1:0-1043 GCF_040681735.1 Actinoplanes sp. NPDC051633
ACCTGCTTTGCGGAGAGTTGGCGCCGTCGGTCGTGACGGACGTGTGTCGGCGGATTGCCAAAGTGACCTTCAGCGGTGACGATCGAGCAAACGTGAGCCTCCTTGCGGATGTATGGGTGGCGCTGATGAGCCGGTTGTCCAGTGAGATCAAGGTAGCCAACCTCGACCTGAACCTGATCGTGTCGCTCGACGCCCTCCTGCAGGAGCGGAGTGTCAGCAAGGCCGCCCTGCGCCTCGGCCTGAGCCAGCCATCGCTGAGTGCCTCGCTGGCACGGCTGCGACGGCACTTCGACGACGAGCTGCTCGCCCGCGTCGGCAATCAGTACGAGCTGACACCGCTGGCCGCGCAGCTGGTCGACGTCACCCAGAACGCCATGGCGAGCGTGACCCGGGTCTTCACCAGCGCCGCCCGGTTCGAGCCGGCCACCGCGGCCCGTGAGTTCACCGTGCTCATGTCGGACTACGCCACGACCGTGCTCGGCCCGGCGCTGGCCCGGCAGCTCAGCGAGCAGGCTCCCGGCGTCCGCCTGCGGGTGCAGCAGCTCGCGCCGCACCTGATCGACAATGCGGACGAGACGCTGCGCTCCGTCGACGCCATCGTGTTGCCGCCCGGCATCCTCTCCGACCTTCCGCACTGCCGGATCTTCGACGACGAATGGGTGTGCGTCGTCGCCATGGACGCGCCCGTGGCGGCGGACGGCTTGACGGTGGACCAGCTCGGCGAGCTGCCGATGGTGATGACCTATCAGACCTCGACCGCCTTCACGCCGGTGGCGAAGCAGCTCGAGATGCTCGGGGTCGAGTTCAACGTTCAGATCGTGACCGAGAGCTTCCTCTCGCTGCCGTTCCTGGTCGCCGCCGTGCACGGCGTGGGCCTGATCCAGAAGCGGCTGGCGGACCGGCTGATGTCCGCGGCCGCCGTGCGCGTCCTGCCGTGCCCGTTCGAGCCGGTCCCGCTGATCGAGGCGCTGTGGTGGCATCCGATGTACACCAGCGACTCCGGCCACCGCTGGCTTCGCGAGCGGTTCGTCGAAGCGGGCGCG
>NZ_JBFAZH010001838.1:0-1039 GCF_040681735.1 Actinoplanes sp. NPDC051633
GGAGACCGCGCTGGCGGTGGCCGGGGTCGACATGGCCACCGATCCGCTGAGCTGGCTGACCGGCCCGCCGAGTGACTGGCTCGTCGAGGAGGACGGCGCCGGGGCCGCCGGGATCGCGGTGGACGCGTGCTGTCCGCTGCTGGCGTTCCTGTCCGGCGGGAAGAACCGGCCGGCGATGCTGGCGGAGGTGTGCCGGGCGGCGAGCGCAGCCGGGGCGCTGGAGGTGATCGCCGACGTGGACGCGGATCGCGAAGAGGTCGTCGCGGATCTCGAGGCCGGCGGTTTCCGGCTGCGGCGGAGCCGGGTGATCCATCAGGTGCGTACCCGGGTCTACGGGTAAGTATGAGGGCATGAAGGCAATCGTTTACAGCGAGACGGGTGACCCGTCCGTCCTGCGGCTCGTCGACCGCGAGGTGCCCGAGCCGGGCCCCGGTGAGGTCCGCGTCCGGATTCACACCTCGGGGGTCAACCCGACCGACTGGAAGAACCGCAGCGGCAACGCACGGCCGCTGGAGTATCCGGAGGCGACTCCGCACCACGACGGCGCGGGCGTGGTCGACGCGGTCGGCCCCGGGGTCGACGCCTTCGCCGAGGGGGACCGGGTGTGGACCTACATGGCCGCGCTCGGCCGGCCCGGCGGCACCGCGCAGGAGTTCACCATGCTGCCCACGTCCGCGCTCGCTCCGCTGCCCGACAACGCCTCGTTCGAGCTCGGCGCCTCCCTCGGCGTGCCGGCCGTCACCGCGCACCGTGCGCTCACCGTGGCCGAGAACGGTCCGCGCCGGCTCGCCCCCAAGGCGCTCGACGGCCTGACCGTGCTGGTGGCCGGCGGCGCGGGCGCGGTCGGGCACGCCGCCATCCAGCTCGCCCGCTGGGCCGGCGCCACCGTCATCTCGACGGTCAGCGGGCCGGAGAAGGCGGCGCTGGCCACCGCGGCCGGCGCGCACCACGTGGTGAACTACCGCGAGGGCGACCCGGCGGCGGAGATCAGGAAGGTCGCCACGGAGGGGATCGACATCATTGTCGACGTCGCCGTGGC
>NZ_JBFAZH010001839.1:0-1039 GCF_040681735.1 Actinoplanes sp. NPDC051633
ACGCCGTCATCGGCCTGGTCTTCTTCGCGGCCATGGGCGCGATGTTCTTCAGCGCCTTCTACTTCCAGCTGGTCCGCGGCTACGGCCCGCTGATGTCCGGCGCGTTGTTCGTGCCGTTCGCCGTGGCCCAGATGGTCTTCGCGCCGCGCAGCGCGGCCATGGTCAAGCGGTTCGGCCCGCGCGCGGTCAGCACGGCCGGGCTGCTGCTGGTCGCGGTGGGACTGGCCGGCTTCATCTACATCGGCGCCGAGACGCCGATCTGGTTCGTCGGCGCACTGTTCTTCGTGATGGGCATGGGCATGGCGAACGTCATGCCGCCCGCCACCGAATCGATCATGGCGGCGCTGCCCCGCGAGAAGGCGGGCGTCGGCTCGGCGGTCAGCAACACGATCCGCCAGGTGGGCGGCGCGCTCGGCGTGGCCGCGGTCGGCGCGGTGGTGAGCGCGCTCTACCGCGGCAACCTGGGCGACGCGGCCGCGGGCCTGCCCGCCGCGGCCCGATCGGTGGCCGAGGAGTCGATCTCCGGGGCGTACGGGGTGGCCGAGACCGCCGGGGCGGCCGGTTCCGGGCTGGTGCAGAGCGCGAACGACGCGTTCCTCGTGGCGATGCACTACGCGGCGGTGGGCACGACGGCGTTCACGTTGCTGAGCGCCCTGGTGGCGCTGATCTGGCTGCCCGGCCGGCTGCCCGCCGCGCCCGCCCCGACGTCGCCGGAGGCCCAGGCCGATCTCGCCTTGGCCGAGGTGTAGGAACTCGGCGACAATGGACGCCATGACGACCGCCAGCGCCGCTGCGGGAGCCGACCTGGAGCGCAAGGCTCCGGGCCGGCCCCGCAGCGCCAAAGCCGACGAGGCGATCATCGCCGCCGTGATCACCCTGCTGCAGGAGGGTGTGAGCGTCGGAAGCCTGTCGATGGAGGCGGTGGCCGCGCAGGCGGGGGTCGGCAAGGCGACGATCTACCGCCGCTGGCCCAACAAGGACGCGCTGCTGATCGACACGGTCCGCACGATGAAGGGGCCGCCGCCGCAGCCGCGCGGCG
>NZ_JBFAZH010001840.1:0-1037 GCF_040681735.1 Actinoplanes sp. NPDC051633
CGGCCCGGACCCGCGCCCGCATCGACGCCGAGCGCGGCGCGGTGGCCGGCCCCGACAGCCGGACCAGGTGGCTGGCCCTCGACCTGGTCCGACGCTGGCACGCCGACCCGCCGCCCCTGCCGCTGTGGCGGGCGGTCGAGGCGATGGAAGCCACGCTCGCGGGCGGCCCCGCGCCGTGCAGCCTCGCCCTGCTCGAACCGGCGCGGGCCGCGGTGCTGGGCGAGGTCGACTCGCTGCTGCCCACGGTCGCCGGGCTGGTGCTCATCGCCAACGGCGACCCGGGGTCGGCCCGGGCCATCGCCGAGGCGATCACCGGCGCCGCCCGGCCGCGTGGCTGGCTCAGCACGGTCGCGCACGGCCGCTTCCTGCGGTCGCTGGCGGTGCTGCCGGCCGGGCTGGTCGCCGAGGCGGCGGCGGACGCCCGCGCCGCGCTGGACTTCAAGCTGGCCACGGCCACCCCGCTGGGTGGTGTGCTGTTCGCCCTCAACCCGCTGCTGGACGCCCTCGTCGAGGCCGATCGGCTCACCGAGGCGGATGCGCTGATCGCGCAGCTGGTCCCGGGTGACCCGCCGCCGCACGTGCTGACCGCACCGGTCTTTCTGCAGAGCCGGGCCCGTCTCAGGCTGGCGCAGGGCCGCCCGGCCGAGGCGGTCGCCGACCTGCATGCGGCCGGCGAGCGCTGGGCCGAGCTGGGCGTCTGCCATCCGGCGTTCGCCACATGGCGCGTCGAGCTGGTGCCGGCGCTGCTCGCGACAGGCGATCCCGGGGGTGCGCAACGAGCGGCGCGCGAACACCTGGCGCTGGCCGAGCGGGCGGCGGCGCCGGGCCCGTTGAGCGCTGCGCTGCGCGCAGCGGAGCCCGTGCCTGGTCGCGGTGGTTGGTCCGGCGCAGGGCGCTGCCGAGATCCAGCAGCGCGTACGCGAGCGCCAGCCGTTCCTGCGTACCCTCGGCGACCCGCACCGCCCGCGTCAGGAGCTCCACCCGCCGGTCCCTCGGGGTCGTCTGGGCGCACGCCCGCAGCGCAGCGCTCAACGGGC
>NZ_JBFAZH010001841.1:0-1036 GCF_040681735.1 Actinoplanes sp. NPDC051633
GGCCTGGCGGCGGCCGCGGAGGCCCGCATGGCACCAGGGCCCCCGCCGGGCGCGGCGTCCCCGCCGGCGAGCCGCCCGGTCTTCGCCGCCGGCAGCCCGGTCTGCGTGACGTATGACGACAACGCGGCGGTGCCGAGAATCCGGCTGGGCGGCACGCTGCCGGCATCGGCGGTCCCGACGCAAGGCCGTACGAGCGGGGGCCTCCCGCTGGCGGACAAGGTCTACGTCGCACCGGGCGCGGCGGCGCTGGTGGAGACCATGCCGAGCAGAGACGCGCGGGCCGGAACGCTGACGCTGGTCACCGACCAGGGCCGGGCGCACCCGCTGGCCGGCCGCGAGATCCTGTCGGTCCTGGGCTACCCGAAAGCCCACCCGCTGCGTCTGCCGGCGTCCCTGGTAACCCGTGTCCCTCAGGGGAGCCCGCTGACCCCGTCGGCGGCCCGGATCCCGACGTCGCCGGCCGAGTCCCCCTGACAAAGCCCCGGCAGCCGTGCCGCGGTCCTTTGCTCTGCTTCCCCTGAGGAAGCAGATCCAGGGACGTCAGGGTCAGATCGGCAGTTGTTATGTTCTGTTCCGACACCGTTTGCGGGGGCGTAGCGGGCGCCGTTCGGGCGCGGCGTGCCTGGAACTGCTTCCTCAGAGGAAGCAGAGCAAAGGGGTGCGGCACGAAGACCCCGCCCACCGCGAGGGTGGGCGGAGTCCGGCCGGTGCGGTCAGCGCCGGCGCTGAGTGGCGAAGGGTGCGGGTGGACGCTCGGCCTGCCACAGGTCCTCGTCCAGCGGGGACTCCTCCGTTTCCTCGTGGCGGCCGGTCAGGAAGTCCGGCGTGCCGGGGAGCGCCGCGGTGCGGCCTCTCAGCTCGGGCGGGACGCCCGGGATGGACTGCAGCGGGCGGGCTCGGTGGGCGCTCTCCTGGTCGCCCGGCTTCGCGTCGCCGTGGTTGCCTCTGCCGGCTCCGTGCAGGCCCGCACCCAGAAACGGTGGGAAGAGGCGGCCCGTCCGGGTGCCGGTGGCGGCTGTCGTGCCGGCCTGCTGGG
>NZ_JBFAZH010001842.1:0-1031 GCF_040681735.1 Actinoplanes sp. NPDC051633
CGGCTGTGGGACATCGCCGCCGGTAAAGAGAGTGCGGTTCTCAGCGGCCACCGCCAGTGGGTCGGGGCAGCCGCCTTCAGCCCCGACGGACGCCTCTTGGCCACCGGCGGCGCCGACCGCACCGTGCGCCTGTGGGACGTGGACAGTCGACAGACTCAAACGACGCTCGTCGGCTTCGGCGACGCCGTGAACACACTCTCGTTCAGCCCCGATGGGCAATTGCTCGCCACCGGCAGCTGGGACGGCAAGGTACGCATCTGGAATCTCCCCCATCGGAGCTTGCCCGAAGCCATCGACAAGATCTGTCGCGCCGTGAACCGGGACCTCACCCCGCAGGAACGCGCCCTCTACCTGCCCAAAGAGACGCCCGCAGACCCGGTCTGCCCCTAAACCCGCGGTCGCCGTGCTCACGGACGATGTCCGCCGTCGAACGGGCCAGCCGCCGACGTGCCCTGCAGTAGATCAGAAACTTCACGCCGTATCAGCGGCAGATCAATGCACTCGATCTTGGGAGCGCAAGCACGGTTCAGCCTGCCAATTCGAGGCGCCGAACGCTCGCTGAGCAGTCCGCTCCAATGAACGCATCGGAAATGCAGTCCGAGCTGGTCACGGCGATTGGCAGGTCGCTGCAGGCGCCGTCTCGCCCCCCGACGTATGTAGGAGTCCCGCCGGCAGTCGTAAGGGCACGTCGCCAGCCTTCAACGCGATCACCGCTACATGCCCGCGCGCGAAGGCTCTGACGGCGACAGACCGATGGTGAGCGCTGCCGTGGCAGCGGCTCGATGGCATTGACGCCTTCTTGGCGTCGCGACCACCCCGTAAGGTGGCGTGGTGACCAACGACGAACCCGAAGCGGGACAGAGCAAACTCGATACGCAGACTCCGCACAGCGCCCGGGTATGGAATTACTTCCTCGGCGGCAAAGACAATTTCGAAGCTGACCGGGCCATGGGCAACCAGATCAAGGCGTCCTTTCCCGACATCGTCGTAGTGGCGCGAGAGTCACGGCGTTTCCTCGCCCGCGCGGTCAG
>NZ_JBFAZH010001843.1:0-1029 GCF_040681735.1 Actinoplanes sp. NPDC051633
GTTGACAACGTTAACTAATTGAAGTTCTCTGATGGGTAGATGCCCTCCGTCCCCCCGAAGGAGCGACATGACCCTCCGAAGAAGACTGGCGGTGCTCGCGGCCGCCGTGCTCACCGCCCCGCTCATCAGCGTGATCCTCCCGGCCTCCCCGGCCAGTGCACACGGCTGGATCACCAGTCCGCCGAGCCGCCAGGACCAGTGCGCCACGCAGGTCGTCCCCAACTGCGGCGACATCCAGTACGAGCCGCAGAGCGTCGAAGCGGCCAAGGGTTCCCGGGCCTGCAACGGCGGCGGCAGCCGCTTCGCCGTCCTCAACGAGGACGGCAAGGGCTGGCGCGTCACGTCGATCGGCAGCTCGACAACGTTCTCTTGGCGCAACACCGCCATGCACCGCACCACCAACTGGCAGTACTACGTGGACGGCAACCTGCACCAGACGTTCAGCGGCAACAACGCGCAGCCGCCGCAGGTCGTCAACCACCAGGTCACCGGGCTGCCCGGCGGGCGGCACAAGATCCTCGCCGTGTGGAACATCCTGGACACCCCGATGGCGTTCTACGCCTGCGTCGACGTGAACGTCAGCGGTGGCGGCAGCAACCCGCCGCCCAACCCGCCGCCCAACCCGCCACCGGCCGCCTGCGGCCAGGCGTGGACCGCGTCGGCCGTGTACACCGGCGGCGCAAACGTCTCTCACCGCGGCCGCGCGTACACCGCGCGGTGGTGGACCCAGGGCGAGGAGCCCGGGACCACCGGCGAGTGGGGCGTCTGGCAGGACAAGGGCGCCTGCTGATCCGCTCCGCGACCACAGAGCCCGGCCCCGGTCGTCCCGGGGCCGGGCGCTCACCCCAGTGGAGCGCCCGATGAAGACGACCCGCCTGCTGGCCGTCGCGCTGATCCTCGGCTTGTCGGCGTGTTCCGGCCCGTCCCCGGCCGGCCCCCCCCCCCCCCCCCCCCCCCCCCCCCCCCCCCCCCCCCCCCCCCCCCCCCCCCAAAAAAAACCCCCCCCCCCCCCCCCCCCCCCCCCCCCCC
>NZ_JBFAZH010001844.1:0-1029 GCF_040681735.1 Actinoplanes sp. NPDC051633
GATAATGCATTTTGTTGATTTTCATTTGCCTCTTGCTCAAAGTTCCCAAATTCGAGTAAGAGGAATTTTTGTTTTTGGTCGTCGCTCCCACACGCCGCTGGAACCCAGCGACCGCATCGGCCAGCCGTCGAACGGTCCCCACCCGGAGAAGTCGCCGATCACCTGCACGCCGCGCGCGGCCGGCGCCCACACCGCGAACCCGACGCCGGTGCCGCGGGGCTGCGCGCCCAGCACCTTCCACAGCTTCTCGTGCCGGCCCTCGCCGATCAGGTGCAGGTCGAGCTCGCCCAGCGTGGGCAGGTGGCGGTACGGGTCGTCGCACTCGGCGCCGTCCACCAGCAGGCGGTAGTCGAGCACCACCCCGGGCACCTCGGCGGCGAAGATCCCGTCGGGGTGCACCTTCGCCATCGGCACCCGCTCGTCGCCGGCGACGACCGAGACCTCCTTGGCGCCCTTGCGCAGCGTCCGGATCACCGTGTTCTCACCGGCGGGGTGTGCGCCCAGGATCGAGTGCGGGTCGTGGGTCTCCCCGGCGATCACCGCGTTCATCGCACGGGGATCGGCGGCGGCGGACGGTGTTGTCGATCCGATGGTCATCGCAAACTCCCGGGGGTCAGCCGACGAGCCGGGCGATGGAGCGCAACGGAATGCGCAGCCATCCGGGCCGGTGCCGGGCTTCGTACGCGGCTTCGTAGACCGCCTTGTCGAGCTCGTAGGCCGCCAGCAGATGACCCTGGTCGCGTGGGTCGAGGCCGGCGGCGTGGGCGTATCCGTCGCAGAACGCGCCACGGTTGCGGTCCACCCATTCGCGGGCGCGGGCGGCGAGGTGTTCCTCGTCGTCGGAGTCGACGAGGAGCTGGTACGCCGCGTACTCGAACGACCGCAGCACCCCGGCGACGTCGCGCAGCGGCGAGTCGGGCGCCCGGCGCTCCTCCAGCGGCTGCCCCGGCTCACCCTCGAAGTCGATCAGCAGCCACGCCGCCGGAACCCGCAGGACCTGGCCCAGGTGCAGGTCGCCGTGCACCCGCT
>NZ_JBFAZH010001845.1:0-1025 GCF_040681735.1 Actinoplanes sp. NPDC051633
GATCAGGGTGCGGTTGTCCGGGGTGACCACCATCCCGTTGGGGAAGGCGATGTCGTTGGCCACCTGCCGCGCTTTGCCGTCCGGTGTGATCAATGCGATGTAGCCGGGCACGAAGTCCGGGCGCTGGTGCAGCGGAGTCTGGTCACCCGCGGCCATGTCTTTCATCGCCCGGTCGAGGAACGCCAGGAAGTCGAAGTCGGCGCCGTTGACGTAGACGTTGCCGCGACCGTCAACGGTGATCTCGTTGAACCCGCTCGGCAGCCCGTCGAGGTGTCCGTACGGGGTGAGGGATCCGTCCGCATCCTGCACCAGCAGCCGCACCCCGCAGTTGGCCGTGCCCGGAACGATCAGCAGCCTGCCGTCGGGCAGCCAGTCGATGGAGTGCGGGGACACCGTGGCGTCGTCCATCACCACCTCGCTGTTGCCCTCGACGTCGACCGCGACGATCTGGTCGGTGCCCCAGTTGCAGAACCACAACCTGTCGTCGTGCCAGCGCGGGCACTCCCCGATACCGAGCCCGTCGAGCAGTACACGGGTGACCCTTCGCGGTGCCGACACGATCCCTCCCAAAGTAAACTGACCAGTACTCGAAAAACTAGACGGTATAGTACTGACCGTGGCAGGTACAGCGCCGGATCGAGGCCAGTGAGCCCCCCGGAGACCCGCTCGGCCCGCAAGCGCCGCGCAATCCTCTCAGCGGCGACGGTCGTATTCCTGCGCGAGGGCTACGCCAGCACAACCATGGACCAGGTCGCGGCACTCGCCGAGGTATCAAAGCTGACGATCTACCGGCACTTCGCCGACAAATCAACCCTGTTCACCGAGGTCGTAACGAGCACCGTCGACCACGCCAGCAACGTGGTCCAGCAAGAAATCCTCGCGCTCGGCCGCACCGGTGACGTGGAAGCCGATCTGCGCGCCCTGGCCCGCCACCAGCTGGGCCTGGTGATGCAGCCGCACCTGCTACGGCTGCGCCGGCTCGTCATCGCCGAACTGGCGCGGTTCCCCGCGCGCGGAAGAATCTT
>NZ_JBFAZH010001846.1:0-1024 GCF_040681735.1 Actinoplanes sp. NPDC051633
CTCGCGGTCGCGGTGGCCGCGGTCGTCGCGGTCCTCGGCATCGCCGAGTCCGCCAAGTCCGACCTGCTCGCCCAGCTCGGCGAGGAGGGCAACCTGCTGACGGTGGCCTCCGCGGAATCGATCGACGGCCGTCAGGTGCCGCTGCCGTCCACCGCCCAGCCCATGATCGCGCGAATCCCGCCGGTGCAGACGGTCACCGCGGTCGGCACCATCGAGAACGTGTCCGTCCGGCGCAGCTCGGCGATCCCGCCGACACAGACGGGCGGCATGAACGTGCTCGCCGCGCAGGAGTCCCTGCCGCGGACGGTGTCGGCCCGGATGCTGCTCGGGAGGTACCTCGACGCGACGGCGGACCGCTATCCGGTCACCGTCCTCGGCTACGAGGCCGCGAAGATCCTCGGCATCGCGTCGTTGAACGCTCCGACCCAGGTGCTCCTCGGCGACCGCTACTTCACGGTGGCCGGCGTGCTGGCGCCGATCTCGATCGCGCCCGAGATCGACGTCGCCGCCCTGATCAGCTTCCCGCAGGCCGAGGCGGCGTTCGGGCGGGCGGACGGCCCGAGCCGGATCTATCTGCGGGCCGATCCCGACCAGGTGGCCGCCGTGGCCGCCGTGCTCACCGCGACGACGGTGCCCGACGGCAGCGGCGACGTTCAGGTGCGACGGCCCTCCGACCTGCTGGTTGCCAGGATCGCGGCCAAGGATGCCTTCGTCGGCCTCTTCCTCGGGCTCGGCGGCATCGCTCTGCTCATCGCCGGCGTCGGCATCGCGAACATCATGGTGATCTCGGTGCTGGAACGGCGTGGTGAGATCGGCCTGCGCCGGGCGCTGGGCGCCCGCCGCGGCCATATCGCCGCGCAGTTCCTGCTGGAGTCGACGCTGCTCGCCGTCGCCGGCGGACTGGTCGGGACAGGGCTCGGAGTTCTGGCCACGGCGGTCGCCGCCCCGGTGGGCCGCCACACCCAGGGCCACACGGGGGGCGGGCGGCGGGGGGGGGGGGGCGCGGGGGGGGTGGGGGGGGCCC
>NZ_JBFAZH010001847.1:0-1023 GCF_040681735.1 Actinoplanes sp. NPDC051633
GCCAGCGCCAGGCGCTGCCGCTGCCCGGCCGACACCCCCTGCCCGTGTTCGCCGAGGGGCGTGTCCGGCGGGAGGTCGAGCCCCACCACCCGAAGAGCCGCCGGGTCCGCCACGTCGGCCACGGTGCGGGCGTGCGGCAGCACCGGCCGCTGCGGCAGATACAGCGGTGGGGACGCCGAGACCGAGCCGGCGTCGATCCGCTGCAGGCCGGCCAGCACCCGCAGTGCGGTCGTCTTCCCGGCGCCCGATGGCCCGCGCAACGCCACCAGCGAACCGCCGCGCACTTCGAGGTGGTTCAGCCGCAGTGCGTCGCGGCTCGCGTCGGGATGCCGGACCCGGACACCGTCCGCGGTCGCCCCAACCCGGGGCGCGTCGGGGGCTGCGGGTGACGCAGCCGGACCGGTGAGGACCTCGTCGAGGTCGTCCATCACTGCGGTGGCCGCGGCGCTCGCGTGGTAGCGGGCCGCCGACTCCCGCAGCGGCCGGTACGCCTCCGGCGCCAGCAGGATGACCAGCAGCGCCGCCTCCAGCGGCATGTCGCCCGCCGCCACCCGCAGGCCCGCACCCACCGCGATCAGCCCCACCGACAGCGTGCCCAGCAGGTCCAGTGCGGTCGACGACAGGAACGCCACCCGCAGCACCCGCATCGTCGCCGCCCGGTGCCGGTCGGTCATCGCGGCCACCACCCCGGCCTGCCGGGCCGCCCGCCCGAAGACCCGCAGCGTGCCCAGGCCCCGCACCACGTCGAGGAAGTGCCCGGCCAGCCGCGCGTCCTCGTGCCAGCGCGCCTGGGCGCGCGCCCGGGTGGCCCAGCCGATCAGCGCGCCCAGCACCGGCACCAGTGGCAGCGTCAGCACGGTGATCAGCGCCGACGCCGGGTCGACGACGGCCATCGCGACCACGACCAGCGGCGGCAGCGCGACGCCCAGGATCAGCGCCGGCAGGTATCCGCCGAACCACGGCCGCATCGAGTCCAGGCCGGTCGTCAGGGCGGCGGTCAGGCGGCCGCTGCCGAAGCGGGCC
>NZ_JBFAZH010001848.1:0-1023 GCF_040681735.1 Actinoplanes sp. NPDC051633
CTGGGCTACCGGCCCGTCGTCGAGCTCGGCTTCATGCCGCCCGACCTGGCCCGCGACCCGTCGCAGACGGTGTTCGCATACCGCGGCGTCATCTCTCCCCCACGCGACTACGAAGCCTGGACCGCCCGCGTCCGCGACTTCGTGCGGCACCTGATCGACCGCTACGGCCTCGACGAGGTGCGGCACTGGATGTTCGAGGTGTGGAACGAGGCCAACCTGTCCGTGTTCTGGTCCGGCACCCCGGCCGAGTACTGGCAGCTCTACGACGTCACGGCCCGCACCCTCAAGGAGATCGACCCGGACCTGATCATCGGCGGGCCCGGCTCCGCGGCGGTCGGCTGGATCTCCGAACAGGCCGGCCGGGACGCGCCGGTCGACTTCCTGTCCACCCACGTCTACGGCACTCCACCGCTGGACCTGCGGCCTCTCGCCAAGGGCCGGCCGCTGCTGTGGACCGAGTGGGGCATCACCGCCACCCACGGGCACCCGATCAACGACACGGTGTTCGCCGCGACGTTCCTGCTGCGCGGGATGCGGTCGGCCGCCGGGCGGGTCGAGGCGCTCGCCCCGTGGGTGGTGTCGGACCACTTCGAGGAACTGGGCCGGCCGCAGCGTTTCCTGCACGGCGGATTCGGGCTGCTCACCGTCGGGAACCTGGCCAAGCCGAAATACTGGGCGCTGCGGCTGCTGGACCGGCTCGGCGACGCCGAGCTGCCCGTGACGCTCTCCGGCGACGGCGCCGGAAGCCTGGTCGAGGCATGGGCCGGCGCATCCGGCGAGACCCGCAGCCTGCTGCTCTGGAACGGCACCCTCGACCAGTCCAAGATGGACGGCTCGGCCGCGCTCGACCGGCTGGTCACCGCAGTGGTGACCGGCCTCGACGCGGGCCGGTCCTACGAGGCGCGGATCTGGCGGATCGACGGGCTGCACGGCAACATCGCCGCCCGCTGGGCCGCCCTGGGCGGCGACGCCGACTGGCCAGACGACGAGCAGTGGCTCGCCCTGGCCGCCGAGGACCACCTC
>NZ_JBFAZH010001849.1:0-1020 GCF_040681735.1 Actinoplanes sp. NPDC051633
ACAGATTCGGGCGCCGGCGGGTCTTCCTGATCGGGGTGGGCTGGTTCGCGGCCGCCTCGCTGCTGTGCGGGCTGGCGCCGAACGTCGAGGCGCTGATCGCCGCCCGGGTGCTGCAGGGCATCGGCGGCGCGCTGCTCACCCCGGGGGCGCTGGCGATCCTGGAGGCGTCGTTCGCGACCGAGGACCGGTCGCGGGCGATCGGCGCGTGGTCGGGGCTGGCCGGGATCGGCGGGGCGCTCGGGCCGTTCCTCGGCGGCTGGCTGGTCGAGGTGGCCGACTGGCGGCTGATCTTCCTGATCAACGTACCCCTGGCAGCGGTCGTCCTGTGGGTGACGGCCCGGCACGTGCCGGAGTCGCGCAACCCGGCAGCCGCCCGCGAGATCGACGTGACCGGCGTGCTGACCGGCGCGGCCGGGCTCGGCGGCCTGACCTACGGCTTCACCGCCTGGCCGATGCACGGCCCGGGCAGCCTCCAGGTGCTGGTGTCGCTGGCCGTCGGCGTGCTGGGGCTGGCCGCGTTCGTGGTCGCCGAGCGGCGATCCGCGCACCCGATGCTGCCGCTGGGGATCTTCTCGTCCCGGCCGTTCACCGGCGCCAACCTGGTCACCTTCCTGGTCTACGCCGCGAGCGGTGGCGTGTTCTTCCTGGTTGTGCTCAATCTGCAGGTGGTGGCCGGCTTCTCGCCGCTGACCGGCGGGATCGCGTTGCTGCCGGTCACCGTGCTGATGCTGGTGCTGTCGGCGCGGGCGGGCGCGCTCGGCCAGCGGATCGGGCCGCGCATCCCGATGACGGCGGGCCCGATCGTCTGCGCGGCCGGCTTGGTGATGCTGTCGTTCGTGGGTGCGGGCGCGTCGTACTGGACGCGGGTCCTGCCCGCGGTGATCGTCTTCGGCCTCGGCCTGTCGCTGCTGGTGGCGCCGCTGACGGCGAAAATGACGTTCATCTTCAACTAAATCAAAGTTTAAGTTTGTCCGTTTCAAATCAATCTCATCGTTTTTGATTCTCCCTTTACGTTCTTGT
>NZ_JBFAZH010001850.1:0-1020 GCF_040681735.1 Actinoplanes sp. NPDC051633
GCGAGACGGACTCCGGGCAGGACAGCCCTCGATCGCGTAACGCCTGCAGGACACCGAGCGAGAGAATGCTGTCCAGGGCCAGGATCGCGGTCGGCGGATCGGGCAGGTCGAGCATGCGCCGGGTGGCCATCGCGGCCTCCTCGCGGTGGAAGCCCTCCGCGCTGATCAGGGCCGGATCCGGCGACAGCCCGGCGGCCCGCAGCGCGTCGCGGTAGCCCGCCGCCCGGGTGCCGACGGTCGTCGCGGCGATCCGCTCGACCCCGGCCAGGCCCGGCGCGTGCAGCACCTCGGTCAGCGACGGGTTGCCACCGGTCAGCAGGCCCACCCGCTTGTGCCCGGCAGCCAGCAGGTGGGCGGTCGCCTCCTGGGCGGCGGCGTGGTTGTCGATCCCGACCACGTCGGCCGCCAGCCTCGGAACACGGCGGTCGAGAAGCACGAGCGGGATGCCGGCGTTGACCACTCCCCGCAGGTGGGACGTGTCGCGGGCGTCGGCCGGACAGACCACCAGGCCGTCCACCCGCTTCTCGGTGAGCACCCGCACGGCGCTGCGCTCGTTGTCGAGGTCCTCGTCGCTGTTGACCAGCACGACCTCGAAGCCCTCGGTGTGCGCGGTGTCCGCGATGCCACGCAACGCACGGGCGAAGAACGAGTTCTCGATGTCGGCCAGCACCACGCCGACCGTGTTGGTGCTGCCGGTGATGAGGCTGCGGGCCAGGCTGTTGGCCCGGTAACCGAGGTCCGCGGCGGCGGCCTGGACCCGCACGCGGGTCTCCTCGCGCACCGAGCCGTAACCCCCGAGAGCGCGCGCGGCCGTGGCGGTGGAGACCCCGGCCGCCTGGGCGACATCGGGAAGCGTGGGGGTGGCGCGGCCACCCGCGTTACGGCGCACGCTGCGTCTCCTCGTCGTGTCGATGCCCATCAGCTTCGCGGCTGGCCCGGACCGGGTGGCGCCCAGACTAGCGGGCCGTCCGACGGCCCGGCAGCACCCGGCGGAGCGACGGAACCCCGCTCGACCATGGT
>NZ_JBFAZH010001851.1:0-1017 GCF_040681735.1 Actinoplanes sp. NPDC051633
CCGCGGCCGGCGTCAACTACCCCTACCGGGTCGTGATCGAGGGCAACGATCCGCGCCGCATCGACGTCGCCATCTGCTCCAAGCTGCCGATCGCCCGCACCAGCAGCTGGCGCTACTGGTCCGACCCCGACGGCCGGGTGTTCAGCCGCGACCTGCTGCAGGCCGAGGTCATCGTGCCCGACGGCCCGCCGCTGCACGTCTTCGTCAACCACCTGAAGAGCAACTTCATCACCAACGAGTTCCGCCTGACGCCGGCCGAGATCGAGGCGGAGAAGCAGGTCATCCTCGAACGGCGCACTAGGCAGGCGGACGCGATCACGGCCATCCTGCGCCGGCTGCGCCGTTCCAGCCGCGTCGTCGTGCTGGGCGACCTGAACGACGACCCGGACGGGCTCTCACTCGCGGCGCTGAGCGAGGCGGGCCTGACCGAGCACGTGCAGAAGGCGACGACGATCCCGGGCCCGAGCCGCACCGGCGCGCTGATCGGGGACAAGTTCGCCGCCGAGTCGGCGACGATGTGGACCCACCGGCACCGGGCGGGCGGCGTCAGCACGTACGCATGCTTCGACCAGATCTGGACCAGCCCCGACGTCCCGGTGACGGCAGCCCACGTGATGCGCCGCACCCAGATCACCGGCGACGGCACCGACCACGACCCCGCCTGCATCGACGTCGCCATCTGACGCCGCTGCCTCTGTCGGTGGCGGGACTGGGACCCCGGGACGGGTGACCGCCTGGCGGGTCGGGCCGGCGGTTGCGCCGGTTGGTGAGACTGTCTGGTGTGGCCCGATGGTGGTGGAGTCTGGCGGCGGCCGCCTGCCTCACCGGGTTGGCCGCCTCGTTCGTACCCCTTGGGCGTGCCTCGGGCCCCGCACCCTCGCAGGCCGCGCGCCCGGCCGATCCCACCGCCGACGCCCGCTGCGGGCCGGCCGCCCTCGTACCCGTGCCCGACGGCCGGCCGATCACCGTCACCCTGCCGCCGGCCGCGGCGATCACCGTGGGCGCCATCCCGCCCGG
>NZ_JBFAZH010001852.1:0-1017 GCF_040681735.1 Actinoplanes sp. NPDC051633
TCCTGCCAGCCCGCCAGCCGGTCGCGGGCGGACCACCAGCGCTGCGGCCCGGCGACGTGCCAGACCGTCCGATGGCCGAGCCCGAGCAGGTGAGCGGTGGCGATCCGGCCACCGTCCTCGCCGTCGCCGCCGCTGATCAGCACGGTCGGCCCGGTCAGGCCGGGGAACCGGCCGAGGCTGAGCACCGGCAGATCGGTGTCGACGTGCACGTTCTCGCCCTCGTCGATGGGCTCGGAGAGCACGATGCCGTCCACGCCCTCGGCGAGCAGGGACTCGATGGCGCCGTGGACGCCGGCCGGGTCTCCCTCGAAGGTGGTGACGACGCTGAGTGAATAGCCGGTGCTGCGCGCGGCGCGTTCCAGCTCGATCAGCATGGTGGCGGGCCCGTAGAGTGCGCTGCCCAGTGAGACCACGCCGATCCGCCGGGTCCGCCCGGAGGTCAGCGTGCGTGCCGCGTTGTTGCGCCGGTAGCCCAGCTCCTGCGCGGCCTGCAGGACCCGGAGCCGCACCTCTTCCTTGACGTACGGCTCCCCGTTCATCACCCGGGACACCGTCTTCTGCGAGACGCCGGCCCGGGTCGCGACGTCCGTGCTCGCGGGGCGGCGGCGGGGGTTCGCCATGTCGCCTCCCCGGTCTGACGGTGTGTCGGACGTCTCTGACTCCGTAGTCATATTCGTTCGTCGATGACAGCTTGTCAACGCCTGCTCACCAGTCGGCCGAAAGTCGCAGTCGTCTCGCCGCGGAGTCCGGCTGGGAGCGGATGCGCGGAGGCACCCCGGTCCGAGATCGTCGCTTTCTGGAGCAGACTTTGACCGGAAGGGACCTGATGACCACCGATGGCGAGAACCGGCCGGCCCGGAACCGCGTGACGCTGACCGGGATCAGCTCACGCGCCTGGGAACACCCGGCCGACCGAGGGGCGCTCACCGCGCTGCGCGAGCTGCGCGGCTTCGACGACGTGGTGAAGGCGTTCTTCGGCATGTGGAACGAGCGCGCGTTCCGGCTGTCCTTTCTGGC
>NZ_JBFAZH010001853.1:0-1017 GCF_040681735.1 Actinoplanes sp. NPDC051633
CTGCCCGCCTTGGCCTTGAGGTTCGGATTCTTGCGCACCTTGAGCAGGCTGGCCACCGTGGTGATCGTCAGGACGCCGAGGATGACGCCGAGCGAGACCGGCGTGCTGATCTCGGGAGCGCCTTTCCAGATGTCCTCGTGCAGCCAGTGCAGCACCAGCTTGACGCCGATGAAGGCCAGGATGAGCGACAGCCCGGTGGACAGGTACACCAGCCGGTCCAGCAGGCCCTTCACCAGGAAGAAGAGCGCGCGCAGGCCGAGCAGCGCGAAGGCGTTTGCGACGAAGACGATGTACGCCTCCTCGGTCACGCCGAAGACGGCCGGGATCGAGTCGAGCGCGAACAGCAGGTCGGAGCTGCCGATCGCGATCAGCACGATGAACAGCGGGGTCACCATGCGACGGCCGTCGACGTGGGTGATCATCTTGCCGTCGACGTAGTCGTCGGTCACCGGCAGCAGCTTGCGGCCGGCCTTCACCAGCACGTTGTCGTCGACGTCGGGGTCCTCGTCGCGATGCCGGAACAGCTGCACCGCGGTCCAGATCAGCAGCAGGCCGAAGATCAGGAACATGAACGAGAACAGCGACAACAGCGTGGCCCCGAGGGCGATGAAGATGACCCGCAGCACCAGGGCGATGATGATCCCGAAGGTCAGCACCTCCTGCTGATACTTCTCGGGCACCGCGAAGGTCGTCATGATGATCACGAAGACGAAGAGGTTGTCGACCGACAGACTCTTCTCGACGATGTAGCCGGCGAAGTACTCGGTGCCGAATCCCCACCCGGCGAAGCTTGCGAAAACGATGCCGAAGACGATGGCGACGGCGATGTAGAAGACGGACCAGGCCGCCGCCTCACGGAACCCGACGGCATGCGGCCGCAGGACCCCGAGGGTCAGATCGAGGGCGAGCAAGGCGACGATGACCGCGATGGTCACGGTCCAGCCGAGCGCGGTGACCTCCAACTCCAAGGCAACCTCCAGGTCAGGGATGCGTCTTGGGAAATGGTCCCCGATCCGG
>NZ_JBFAZH010001854.1:0-1015 GCF_040681735.1 Actinoplanes sp. NPDC051633
CCGGTGGAGAAGAGCGGCGGCGCTGTCGGCGCCTATTTCGCCGCCCGGGCCATCACGGCCGGCCACGGCTACGCCTCCACCTCGCTGGTCGGCGCGTCGATGGAGGCGGTGGCCCTCGTGCTTCTGGTCGTCCAGTTCGGCCGGGTGCGGGTTACTGCGCGCCGATGACGAACGAGTGCGCCGGCACCTGCGCGCCCGCGATCTCGGCCGCCTTCTCGCCGGCGTTCAATCGCACCAGCAGCGTGTCGGTCCCGTCGTAGGCCTCGTACGCATACTCCTCGTTGGTCAGATGGACCCGCCGGGTCCGTGCCCGGTGCAACCAGGCATTGCGCCGCCGCACCGAGATCAGTTCCTGATGCCGGTGATAGATCGGCCATCCGTAGGGCACCAGATCGTCCGGCGTCGCCGGGAAAGGCGGCCGCACCGCGTCGTCGCCGTGCTCGCGATCCTCCTTGACGCCGGTGAAGCCCTGCTCGTCGCCCGCCCAGATCGACGGCGTCCCACCCACCGTCATCAGCACCGCGACGGCCAGGGCCACATCGCGTTCGTCGTTCAACTGGCTGGCGAGCCGCGTCACGTCGTGGTTGCCGACGAAGGTCAGTGGCACGAAGGTGTCCAGGAAGCCGTTGTGCCGCTCCAGCGCGTGGTCGAGCTCGTAGAAGTTGCGCGACGACAGCGCACTCCAGATCGCCTTCCACAGCTCGTACTGCGTGAGACTGTCCATCGTGGAGTTCGAGATGATCGACGCATAGTCGCCGTGGATGACCTCGCCCACGAAATACGCGTCCGGATGGGTTTCCCGCACCCGAGGCAGGACCGAGGACCAGAATTCCCCGGGTACGGCGTAGGCGACGTCCAGCCGCCAGCCGTCCGCCCCGCGCGAAAGCCAGTGCCGCATGACGTCCACGACGAGGTCCGCGACGGCCGGCTCGGCGTGGTTGAGTGCAGGTAGACCGCCGTGCCCCTCGAAGGTGTCGTACGAAGGGCCCGGCCAGCGCAGCCGGAACCACGACGC
>NZ_JBFAZH010001855.1:0-1015 GCF_040681735.1 Actinoplanes sp. NPDC051633
CCGGGGTGAGCTTCGGGTCGTTCTTGAGCGCGTTGCGGATCAGCTGCATGGTCAGCGTCGACGCCCCCTGCCGCGCGCCGCCCCGGCCGGCGTCGGCGACCAGCGCGCGCAGCACGCCCTTCGGGTCGACGCCGCCATGCTGGTAGAACCGCACGTCCTCGGCGGCGACGATCGCCTGCCGCATCACCGGGGCGATCTGGGCGAGGCCGATGTCGTGCCGGTCCTCGTCGTAGAAGCTGGCGATCAGCGTCCTGCCGTCGCTCGCGTAGACCCGGGTGACCTGGTCGGTGACCGGCTCGAGCACCTGCTGCGGCAGCCCGTCCTTCCGGACGCCGGACCAGTACGCCCCGGCCACGCCGGCGAGCAGGCCGATCGGCACCGCGACCACGATGACGAGCACGCTCACGAGCAGGAGGAGTCCTCCGAGCCGCGCCGGGACACCGGCGCGGCCGGTCGCACGAAACGCCATACGTCGTCCGTACTCCGGGAGTCTGAGATTTCGCTGGACCGGCGGCCCGGTTCGGTCGTGACCTCCGCCACGGCGGTGTTCAGCGGGCAGGTCCTGCGCACGGACGCCGACAGCTAACGCGCGTGGCGCAGCGCCCAGTCGAGGGCGGTGTCGGCGATCTGCTCCCAGCCCGGCTCGGCGCACGTCCAATGCGACCGGCCGGGCACCTCGACGAGCTCGGTGACGGTGCCCTCGCCCTTGTAGTGGTTGGCGTTCGACCGGTTCACCGACGCGGGCATGATGTGGTCCTCACCGCCCGCGATGAACAGCAGCGGAGCGCGATCGGGATTCTTGAAATCGACCCACGTCTCCTGCTTGCCGGGCTTGAAGTTGGCGATCAGCCCGTAGGCCCACACCCAGCTGCCCGGCGCCGGGATGGCATAGCGGTCGTAGGCCGCGTGCGAGTCTTCTTCGGACAGTGTGTTGGTGAACGCGTAGTGCCACTGTTCCGGTGTGAAGCCGGCTGCCTGGTGGCGCTTCGCCGGGTTGTTGAGGATCGGGAAGAGC
>NZ_JBFAZH010001856.1:0-1014 GCF_040681735.1 Actinoplanes sp. NPDC051633
TCTGCTCGCCGCCGTGCTCGCCCAGCGACGCCAGCTGGTCAGCGGGGTCGCGCAGCTCCTGCGCCGCGCCCCGGTGGCGACCGCCGGCGCCCGGGCCTTCGCGCTCGGCGGTGCGGTGCTGGTGCTGGCCGCGGTGACCACCGCACAACTGGTGATCTCCGACGGCGAGCTGGACGGCGTCGGCGTCTTCGCCGCCGCGCTGCTCACGGTCGCGCTCGCGCTGGTCACCGCCCGTGGTGGGATCGCCCTGATCACCCGCTTCGCCGCCCGCGCGCTGCGCCGCGGCCGGCTCGGCACGGCCCTGGCCGGCTTCCAGCTCTCCCGGCGGGCCGGCGCGGCGCGGTTGGTCACCCTGCTCGTCGCCGCCGTCGCCGTCATCGGGTACGCGGCCACCGCCGCCGACGTCGCCGCCCAGGACCGGACGGTGGCCGCCGAGCTGGGCAACGGCGCGGACCGGGTGATCGGCGTCGAGCAGGTCAGCCGTGCGAAGCTGCTGTCCGCGGTCCGCGCGGTGGACCCGGACGGCGACTTCGCGATGGCCGCAGCACAACTGCTCGGCGGCGGTCAGGGCGAGCCGCTCGGGCTCGCCCTGGACACCACGCGACTCGAGACCGTGGCGACCTGGCCGGCGGGCGCGCCGCCCGTACGTGAGGTGGCCGCGGCGCTGCGCCCACCGGCCGGCGCCCCGATCGTGGTCGACGGCCAGGACATCACCGTGGACGCGGTCACCCGCGGGAACCTCGACGGCGCCGTCCGGCTGACCGTGTCCCTGAGCTCGAGGACCGGCGCCCAGACCAACGTGCAGCTGGACCGCCTGCACGCCGGTCTGTACACCTACCAGCAGCGGGTCGCGATGTGCCGGGACGGCTGCCGGCTGCGGGGCATCCAGCTCGCCACGTTGCCCGGCATCACCGCGGCGAGCGGCTCGCTGACGATCCGGTCGGTGCGCCTGGTGAACCCACGCAAGAGCGTGCTCACCGCGGCGCAGCTCGCCGACGTGCGTCGCTGGCGGGC
>NZ_JBFAZH010001857.1:0-1013 GCF_040681735.1 Actinoplanes sp. NPDC051633
GCTCGCCGGGCGGCGGCCCCCAGTGCTCCTCCATCTTGGCGCGCAGCTCCCCCGGGAGGGTGGCGAACCATCGCGCGTACCCCTCGCCGTTGATCCGGACCGGGTTGCCCGCCAGCTGGTCGTCGGTCAGCCAATCCGGGTCCTGCCCGCCGGCCGCGATCAGGGCGTGGATCAGGCCGTCGCCGTCGTAGCGGTCGAACTCACCGATCCGGTAGCCCGCCTCCTTGAGCGCGGCCAGCAGCCGGACCGTCGACGCGGGGGTGTCGAGCCCGACCGCGTTGCCGATGCGCGAGTGTTTCGTCGGATAGGCCGACAGCATGATCACGATGCGCCGCTCGGCCGGCGGGATGTGCCGGAGCCGGGCGTGCCGCACCACGATGCCGGCCACCCGCGCGGCGCGCTCGGGATCGGCGACGTAGACGGAGAGGCCGTCGGGGTCGATCTCCTTGAACGAGAACGGCACGGTGATGATCCGGCCGTCGAACTCGGGGATCGCCACCTGCGTCGCGGCGTCGAGCGGGGAGAGCCCGTCGTCGCTCTCCGCCCAGGCCGCGCGGCTGCTGGTCAGGCACAACGCCTGGAGGATCGGCACGTCGAGCTCGGCCAGCACGCCGACGTCCCACGCCTCGTCGTCGCCGCCGGCGCCGGCCGTGGCCGGCTGGGTGCCGCCGGCCGCGAGCACGGTCACCACCAGCGCGTCCGCCTTGCGTAGCTCGGCGAGCAGCTCGGGGCTGGTGCGGCGCAGCGAGGCGGTGAAGATCGGCAGCGGGGTGGCGCCCTGAGCCTCGATCGCCTGGCAGAGCGCCTCCACGAAGGCCGTGTTGCCCGCCATGTGGTGCGCCCGGTAGTAGAGGATCGCGACGGTCGGGCCGCTCGCCGCCCGCGCCGGCTGCGTGCGCTCGAGAACTCCCCACTCCGGCGCCTCGACCGGTGGCGCGAAGCCGTGGCCGGTCAGCAGGATCGTGTCGGACAGGAAGTCGTGCAGCGCGGCCAGGTTCGCCGCCCCGCCGTAC
>NZ_JBFAZH010001858.1:0-1009 GCF_040681735.1 Actinoplanes sp. NPDC051633
CCCGAGACCGGCACCATCACCGCGCCGAAGGTGTGGATCACGATGCTGATCGGCGCCATCCTGGTCGTCGGCTTCGTCCTGTACTCGTTCAAGCCGCGTCACCCGCTGCTCGACCTGCGGCTGTTCCGCAACCGCAACCTGACCGTCTCGTCGATCTCCCTGTTCGTGTTCATCATCGCCTTCATGGGCGCCGGGCTGCTCTTCCCGAGCTACTTCCTGCAGGTCCGCGGCGAGTCGACGTTGCACGCCGGCCTGCTGATGGCGCCGCAGGGCATCGGCGCGATGGTCACCATGCCGATCGCGGGCATGCTGGCCGACAAGATCCCGGTCGGGCGTACGGTGCCGTTCGCGATGACGCTCATCGCCGCCGGGTTCTTCACGTTCACCCAGGTCGGCACCGACACGTCGTACCTGCTGCTGTGCGGCTCGCTGTTCGTCATGGGCCTCGGCATGGGCGGCACGATGATGCCGATCATGACCTCGGCGTTGCGCACGCTGACCAGCCAGGAGGTGGCGCGCGGCTCGACGCTGGTGAACATCCTCCAGCAGATCGGCGGGTCCATCGGCTCGGCGATCATGTCGGTCATCCTGACCAGCCGGCTCAACGGCTCAGAGCCGATCCCGGGCCTGACCAACCCGCGCACCGGCGAGCAGATCACCGAGGCGGGGGCGGCGATCGCCAGCCAGCAGGGCGCCAACCTGCCGGTGCCGCCGAACATCCTCGAGCGTGGCCTGGAGTTCGTGGCCGACTCGTTCGCCGCGACGTTCTGGGTCGGCTTCGTGCTGGTGCTGGCGACGTTCATCCCGATCGCGTTCCTGCCGCGCAAGCGTCAGGCCGCGAAGACCGGCGACCCGGGCGGTGGCGACCGAGCCGACGCCGCGGTGCTGATGCACTGAGGATCCCGCCGCTGCCGGCCGGACGGCAGCACCGCCGGGCGGCCGCTTCGGCCGGCCGGCACGGTAGAGCTGCGGCGTGGTGCCCCCGTTCCGCTTGTAGGCGACCGTGAGG
>NZ_JBFAZH010001859.1:0-1009 GCF_040681735.1 Actinoplanes sp. NPDC051633
TCCTCGTTACCATGCGGGGACGCACATTCCGACGACCTCTGATGACGACGACGAGGGTCGGGCTAGCGCGTGGCCGACGCGGCTGAAATCCAGGGGCCCAGTGCCTCTCCTGCCCGCCGCCGACTGCGGCGCGCCGGAGCGCTGCTGGCGGGCGCACCGCTGCTGGCCGGGCTGCTCCAGTTGACCGCGGCCGAGCCCGCGCAGGCGGCGCCGGCGGACTCGGTGTCCGTGGCGTTGGACTCACTGACGCCCAGCGCGCCCACCGAGGACGACACGCTGACCGTGTCCGGCACTGTCCTCAACAACGGTAGGCAGTCCGTGACGGGCGCCCACGTCGGCCTGCGGGTGGGTCCCCTGCTGAACACCCGCTCCGCGATCGACGGCATCGCCCAGCACCCCGACGATCTCCGCGGCGATGCCGGCGACGAGCTCGGCGGCAAGTACACGCAGAAGTTCAGCACGCTGATTCCGGGCGTCGCCGAGCACTTCAGCATCTCCGTGCCCGTGGACGAGCTGGACCTCGGCAAGGACGGCGTCTACTCCTTCGGCGTCTCCGTGTCCGGCAAGACCTCGGCCCGGCCCTGGGACCAGATGCTCGGCATCGAGCGGACCTTCCTGCCCTGGCAGTCGTCCGAGGCCGACACCAAGAGCCGTACGACGTTCATGTGGCCACTGATCTCCTCCGTCCACATGACCGCCCGCACCAGCGCCGGAGAGCGGCAGACCCCCGTCTTCCAGGACGACCAACTGGCCAAGGAGATCGCCCCCGGCGGTCGCCTGGCGCAGATGATGGACCTGGGCCGCGATCTCGACGTCACCTGGGTGATCGACCCGGACCTGCTGGCCGCGGTGGACGCCATGGCCAACGGTTACCGGCTCCAGCAGCCCGACGGCACCAGCAAGGCCGGCTCGCGCGAGAACCAGGACGTCGCCAAGCAGTGGCTGGCCGGTCTTCAGAAGGCCGTGGCGGACAAGGAGGTCGTCGCGCTGCCCTTCGCCGACCCGGACC
>NZ_JBFAZH010001860.1:0-1005 GCF_040681735.1 Actinoplanes sp. NPDC051633
TGTCGCTGGACCGCGGCGCCGGCACCCTCTCCGGCGGCGAGGCGCAGCGCATCCGGCTCGCCACCCAGATCGGCTCGGGCCTGGTCGGCGTGCTCTACGTGCTGGACGAGCCGTCGATCGGCCTGCACCAGCGGGACAACCACCGGCTGATCGAGACGCTGGTCCGGCTGAAGAACCTGGGCAACACGCTGATCGTGGTGGAGCACGACGAGGACACCATCCGCATGGCGGACTGGATCGTCGACATCGGCCCGGGCGCCGGTGAGCACGGCGGCAAGATCGTGCACAGCGGCTCGGTGAAAGGTCTGCTGGCGAACAAGGAGTCGCCGACGGGGGCTTACCTGTCGGGTCGCAAGAAGATTCCGCTGCCCGGGCACCGCCGCCCGCAGACGCCGGGGCGCGAGCTGGTCGTGCAGGGGGCGCGCGAGCACAACCTGAAGAACCTGACCGTCGGCTTCCCGCTCGGCCAGTTCATCGCGGTCACCGGGGTGAGCGGCTCCGGCAAGTCCACGCTGGTCAACGACATCCTCTACACGGTGCTGGCGAACACGATCAACGGCGCCCGCATGGTGCCCGGCCGGCACACCCGGATCAGCGGGATGGATCAGGTCGACAAGGTGGTGGGCGTCGACCAGTCGCCGATCGGCCGCACCCCGAGGTCCAACCCGGCCACCTACACCGGCGTGTTCAACAACATCCGCACCCTGTTCGCGGAGACCACCGAGGCCAAGGTGCGGGGGTACGGTCCCGGCCGGTTCTCGTTCAACGTCAAGGGCGGACGCTGCGAGAACTGCGCCGGCGACGGCACAATCAAGATCGAGATGAACTTCCTGCCCGACGTCTACGTCCCGTGCGAGGTGTGCAAGGGCGCCCGGTACAACCGGGAGACGCTCGAGGTTCACTACAAGGGCAAGACGATCTCCGAGGTGCTGGAGATGCCGATCGAGGAGGCGTCGGGCTTCTTCGAGGCGATCCCGGCCATCCACCGCCACCTCAGGACGCTGG
>NZ_JBFAZH010001861.1:0-1005 GCF_040681735.1 Actinoplanes sp. NPDC051633
GACCGGCGACGATGCCCGCGCGGACGTCGCCGCTGCCGGAGGTGCCGAGCCCGGCGTCACCGCTCTCCTCCCGCCAGCCCTCGCCCTCCGGCGTGGCGACGTGCCCGTAGAGCGACACCACGGCCCGGTACTGCTCGGCCAGGGCGCGCGTGGCGGCGGCCAGGTCGTCGCCGGGCGGCCGGCCGAGCAGGATCTCGGCCTCGGTGGTGTTCGGCGTGAGGACCAGGCGCTGGGGCCGGTCGTGCAGCAGCTTCTGGTCCTTGCTGAGGGCGCCCAGCGCGTACGCGTCGAGCACTAGGCTCGCGTCCTCGCGGGCGACGCCGAGCACCTCGCGCAGCAGGCGGTCCGCGTCGTCCACATCGTCGAGACCCGGCCCGACGGCGATCACGTCCGCCGCGGCGGCCATCTCCTGCAGTTTGTCGTCGTGCTCGGGCAGGCCGATCACCTTGGCCTCGGGGACGGCGACACTGAGCGCGGCCGCGGTCGACTGCTCGACGGCGAGCTGCAGCCGCCCCGCCCCGGCCCGCAGCGCGGCGACGCCGGCCAGCAGCACGGCGCCCGGCGTGGTGCGGGCACCGCCGGCGACCAGGACGGTGCCGCGCGCCTCCTTGTCGCCCTGCGGATCGGGCAGTGGCCACTCCCGCAGCAGGCGGGGCGTGATGACCCGCTCGTCAGACCGGCTCGGCATTGACGTCCTCCTGCTTGGTCGGCGGCGCGCCCTCGGCGTGCAGGTGCTCCACGTGGTTGAACCGCTCCGGCTCCCAGCCGTCGTCCACCCGGCGCCAGCTGCTGATCGAGGCGTTGGCGATGGTGGTCGCGCGGGCCACGGTCATCAGCTCGGCTTCGTCGAGGCGCTCCGTGAGGTATCGCACCAGCAGCACCGTCGCCTCGTGCCCGAAGAGCAGGACCCGCCCGCCGGGGTGGTCGTCGCGGACGTCCCGCAGCAGGGATCGCAGCCGCAGCAGGACGTCGGCCCAGGACTCGCCGCCCGGTGGCCGGTAGTAG
>NZ_JBFAZH010001862.1:0-1001 GCF_040681735.1 Actinoplanes sp. NPDC051633
AACCGCTCGTCCCCGGCGGGCAGGCCGGCACCAGCTCGCTGATCCGGAACTACCTCGGCTTCCCCCGTGGCGTCAGCGGCGACGAGCTGACCAACCGCGCGCTCGAGCAGGCGTGGCTCTTCGGCGTGCACCTGGTCGTGTCGACCGGCGTGACCCGCATCGCCGCGGACGGCGACCGCCGGCTGATCTGGACCGGCGACGGTCCGCCGCTGAACGCCCGCGCGGTGGTGATCGCGACGGGCGTCTCCTGGCGCCGGCTGGGCGTGCCGTCGCTGGAGAGCCTGCTCGGGGCTGGCGTGTTCTACGGCGCGGCCGGCGCGGAGGCCAGGGCGGTCGAGGGCAGGCGGGCGTACGTGGTCGGCGCCGGCAACTCGGCCGGCCAGGCGGCGTTGCACCTGGCCCGCTATGCCGACTCGGTCACGCTCGTCGTCCGCGGCGCGTCACTGGAGACCAGCATGTCGGAGTACCTGGTCACCGAGATCGGCCGGAACGAGCGGATTCGCGTGCTGCCCGGCACCGAGGTCGTCGGCGGCGGCGGACCGGGCCACCTGACGCACGTCACGCTGCGCACCGGCGGATCGGAGACGACGGAGGACGCCGCCGCGCTCTTCGTCATGATCGGCGCGGAGCCGCGCACCGAATGGCTGGCCGGCACGATCGACCGCGACGAGCGCGGCTTCCTTCTCACCGGCGCGGGCGGCCTGCCGCTCGAGACCAGCATGCCGGGCGTCTTCGCAGCGGGCGACGTGCGGCACGGGTCGGTCAAGCGCGTCGCCGCGGCCGCCGGCGAGGGCGCCATCGCCATCCAGAACGTCCACCACTTCCTGGGGAGCAGCTGAACGATCAAGATCATGTCGTAGCTGGGTGGGTGGTGCTGACCGCCGCTCCCGCCGAGGGTCGCTGCGCTCCACGTGCGTGAGTGGTCGCCCTCGCCGCTGCGCGGCCGTGGCCCGCACACCCCGCGGCCCACACAACAAAGTGGTAGCCCAGAGACGCATCCG